>JBLMYW010000058.1:0-2822 GCA_050258515.1 Acidobacteriota bacterium
TACCAGAAAACGCTTGATTTTTCTATACCTACGTAAGCAGTATTATATAATTGACTATTAGTCATACTGGTGGTACTATACTAAGTAAATTAATTCCAGGTGTTTATGAAAAAAATCGTTATCATCAGTGCCGTTCTTGCCATTGCCATCGTGCTTAGCCGCGATATCCTTTTAAATGGCTTGTTGCTATTCCTGTTTGCGGGCGTAGTACCGGGACTCAATATTACACTGCCGTTTTGGGTGATGCTGGCATTTTACTGCCTGCTGATTGCGGGTATTATCACACTGTACGTAGAGGGTGTATTTGACTTTTTAAAATCCAAAAAGGACACAAAATCACTAAAAACACGTTTGCCCAAGCGCCGCTACAGCGCAATCTAGCTCTGTTCGCTGGGCAATATCGATTCGGCCCACAGTTGCAACTCTTGCAGCATAAATTGCTTGTTATCATCAGCCGTAGTACTAAGTCGCTGGAGTGATTTCATAAAGCCTGGTAGCTGGCGCTGGAGTCTGCCGCTACGCCATTCCTCCCACTGCACCATTTCACCTTCACTAAGTGTTTTAGGGAAATTGCGCGCTTTGTAGTGCAGCAATAGCGGGGTCAACCGTTCGTCGGTAAATTCGGGGTGAAAGTCCGCCAGCTCCCGCTCGCTGGCATTTCGTACCGTCTCTACCCGCAAGCGGTCGCGGTCGTTCAAAAAACCATCGTATAGCTGCGCCTCAGGATCACTACTTGGGGCGTACTCGCGCTTTCGTTCAAATACACTGCGCAGACGCTCGGCAAATTCAGGGTGCGCCAGCAGTAGCTTAGAGTGCTTGGCAATTGTCGCTTCATCCAAGCCTACTTTCTTCCAGCCGTCCCCCGCAGCCAATACACCAAGCGGCGCGACGGCTGGGCAGCGATTGTATTGCAATTGTTTTACAGGCAACCGTACAAAATCTTCTTGCTTGCGCTCTTCCCAGCTAGCGAATACTTTATCGGCCAGCTCTTTCTCGCTGAGCGCGATAAACGGCGTGGGGTCATACCGCAAATCATATACCAACACGTTGCTATTTGGCGCGGGAGCAATTGGGAACGCCACAGTAATTTTATTCCACTCGTTTTCATAGCGGCCGCTGGCATACACAAACGGTTTTTTGTCATCCAAGTTTACGAGCGCCTGGACTTCTTTTTTGTTACGTACCTTTAGCAAGTAGTCATACAGCTGCGGCTGCTTGGCCTTAATCAAACGCGTCACGTCTATCAATGCCTCGACATCGCTCAGCGCATCGTGTGCTGCTTCATGGGTAATACCATTAGCCTTGGTAATCAGCTCCAGGCGATTCGTCGGCTTACCCTCGGCATCCACTGGCCACTCAATGCCTTCAGGCCTAAGAGCCCGCGTCATGCGCACCACATCCAGCAAGTCCCAGCGGCTACGGCCATCTTTCCAGCTCCACTCGTACGGATCGTAAAAATTACGCCACAGCAAATGGCGCATAAATTCATCATCAAACCGCACACTGTTAAAGCCGACAGCAATGGTATCGGGCGTAAATATTTCTTCAGTTACAATCTTGGCAAACTGAGCTTCGGTATAGCCTTCGTCGAGCGTTTTTTGCGGGCTAATACCGGTTACCATCAGTGCATCAGGGCTCGGCAGCGTGTCGTCATTCAGTGCCACTAGCAAATTATACGGCTCGCCGATGGGGTTTAGCTCCATGTCAGTGCGAATACCGGCAAATTGCATCACGCGATCGTCGCGCGCCGAAAGCCCGCTGGTTTCAAGGTCGTAAAAGAAAAAGGTTTGCGCCACTTATGCTCCCGGTATCTGCGTGGGGGTGGCCTTACGAAGTGCTGTCAGCACTTCGTTCATTTCATCAATTGGCAGTCCATACTCTTCTGCCTTAGTAGCAATCGTTGCCGATAGCGCCTCGATATCTAACGTTTCCGGCGAACCATTCTCTAGCTGGTACACAACCGCCCGTATTTCAACATCGCTGTATGCTGGTGAGTATTCCGGAATAAATTCGCCGCTCTTTCGTCTTTCGTGTTCTGTCATAACCATACCTCCGTTATACCCCCATTGTACCAAAAAACACACCTGCTAGGTGTGTAAACGACAAATTGGATACAGAAGGTGCGTCCCCGCCAGCCCGAAATGAGGGGCTGGCGGGGACGGAAGACGATCAGCACTTGACCAGCCGAAGCCGGTAGTACTGATCGAAGAGCGTGGGCGAAACCTTGGTCCACGGCTTCGAAGTCACGCAGCCTCGGATGGTCTTCACCACGGTACGTCCATCGCGCGGATAATAGGTGTACTCCATCAGCTTGTAGCCAACGGGCACATGAGCACCATCGGCATCCCGGACGCCATCCTTGACCTGGTCGCTCCGCTCTTTCGGCTTGAGCCGGATGACACGACTCGGGCAGTCGTTCCGGTACTGGTCGCCAGACCAGCCGGTGCAGACGTGCAGCTCCTTGCCGTTGTTATTGTAGTTCTCGATCACCAACGGGACGAGATCACCCCCGCCCGCAGCCGCAGGTGCCGGCGCCAACACGGGACTGGCCTCAGGGACGACGGCGGTACCACCGAGCAGCAATGCGGCGCTTGCCGCGGTTGCGGCGAACAAGCCGCCGATCTTCTTGAGCTTGGGCATGATTGCCCTTTCTCCGGCCGTTGCTCAGCCGGATAGCATCTCTCCCCGAGAGATGGGGTCACTGTGGCCACTTCAAGTACGATGCGAGAAATATCGTTACCTGCGCTTATTGAGCGATATCTATCGTTAAATAAGCGCAAGCAACGATACTATAATTTTCCGTATCCAATTTGTCAATGATC
>JBLMYW010000059.1:0-4350 GCA_050258515.1 Acidobacteriota bacterium
GCAATCACCTCGGCCGTTAGTACTTCGCGCAGCGTCCCTAAATGGTAGGTACCGCTTGGCGACACGCCCGACGACACCACGATTTCTTTATCACCATGGCGAGCAATCAACTCATCTACAATTGTGTTTAACCACTGCATAATTACTGGTAGTATACCAGATTTTACTATAGATAGCCAGTGCGGCCTTCGCTGTTAGCTGCGGCAGCCGTCATCTGCACTACTCGCTTCTGCAGCGCACTCTTGGGTGAGTGGTCACCCAAATATGGCGTGTGCTTTGTCGAATCAAAGTTACTGTCGTTACGGAGCCCATGCTCTTCGCGTAGTGACTTATCGCTGAAAGGGCCATCTGGAATCTTATACGTCTGTAAGGCCTTTTCGCCTATCACCTCTATTTGTGGCGGGAGCCCGCCGCCAATATGTAGAGCTACAATTGAGTTAGCAGCACGCAGGCCTTTTTCGTACTCATACCCAGTGATGCCATTGAGTGAGCCTGCGCCTACATACAGCTTGTTGCCGCCCAATAGGTACGAAGCGTGGTGATAGTGACCAAATATAGCGACGTCCACACCTTCGCGTAGCTCGCCCAAGCCCCTCGACTGGTTGAAGCCAGTGAACGCAGGTGGCATACCACCAGTACCACGACCCGCGCCGAAGAAGTGACTGAGCGCAATACCCATTTCACCGATACGGAACTGGGTTTCATACGTCTTAAATGGTTCGCCGCGTCGCGATACCAGCGTATCTTGGAACTTCACACGATCACGAACCTCGTCTGGCTTGAAGCCACGGCTAGCAAAGGCAAAGCGATACGGGTCAATCGTCGGCTCAACAAATGAATAGCCATTCCATTTTTTCGTACCGCTATTGTATTCGTGATTGCCTACTGTTGCCGCTACATATAGATTGCGCATGTCAGCCGCAGACAGCTGATCAAGCGCCGGCTCTATCATCATGCGTACCATCTCGAACTGCTGATCCATGCCCATGAGTCCAGTGCGCCCACTTTCGCGCGGCATATCGCTGTAGTTGCGACCTTCAGCAATATCACCACCAAGCGCCAAGTACACTACACCCCTACCAAGACGGCGATTTACTATATCCAGCTGCTTAATCTGATAGTCTGGACGCGAAGCAATATTGCCCGCCTGCCAGTCACACTGCAACATAATTGTTGTGCGCTCCGGAATACTTTCAGATACTTCCATGAGGCGACTATTGTACAAATTAACAAATGTCGTGCCGTCGTCTGTTCGTTCTATAGAAGTAGCGCTGGCCGGATGAAAGCGCTTGCGGCCCAGCACCTCTCGCCCCACAATATTGTCAGGCGATGTTAGGATATTACCCTTACTACGAAGTGCCTTGTGTGGATCTTGCATACCGCCAATTGAATGGATCGATGCGTTATCTGGTGCAAACACCCCGGCCGCTTCACGTTGGCCAGTGATAATAATGTTGTCATGATTATCAGCGCCATCAGCCGCCATAATGTTGCGGATTTGTTTTGGTGTCGCAAAGTAATTAGCTATGGGCTGCGCTGTAGTGTTAAAGCGATGCCGCACAAGATCGGTATACTGTTCACCGCGCGTATTGGTGTGCATCTCAAAGTCTTCAACTATCTTCAAATCCGGCGTATCCTTTAGAGCAGTTAGATCAAGCACCATCCGGTGTTTGGCCGTAAGGCGCTTGCCGTGGGATAGCTGCTTATACGCATCATAGAGAATCTCGCGCTCTGGCTCGTTATACTCACCATTAGTCAGCTCCGCAATCTGACTAGCACTACGCAGCGCTCGGCCAGTACGCACACAGTATGGGAACGCTAATGCCTGGGTAAAGTTGCGGTATTCTGGCCAATGCGGGTTTGCCTTAGCCTTTTCGACACCCTGGAACTGCCGTCGCACGTCATCCGAGTCTTCGCCCTCTAACGCATGCTTTTTAGCTAGTTTATGGAGCTGCCTGAAGGCTTCAAAAGTCATTTCATCGATAATATCTTGGTCGTTATCGCTAAGCGTATAAATTACCGGGATATCAAGCGCGCGCAATTGATCGAGCTTTTCTTTGCCAAAGCGGAACTGATCATCCAGATCACGGATACCAGGCTGCAACGTCCAACGTGAATTCTTTTTGCGACCGCCAAAGTCGCCCATGTATAGCCCACTCATTACTATTTGGTCAGGCTTTTCTCCCTCTGGTAGACAGTCAACTGTCTGAACAAGTTCGTTAAAGAATTGATTGTCACTAAATTGGCTACCGACGAGTAGTTCAGAAAGAAACAGCGCGTGCTCGCTTTTATTACGGCCACGACGGCGCTCTACTTGGTCAAGATCGTAGACATCGGTATTCATGGCCATAATCTCATCGTACGTCTTGCCAGAGTAGTCTGTTTTGTTCGTCAAAAAGTCGAACGCCGCAGCTGCATGCGGATCAATTATTTTTGCTTCTACATCGCCCGGCACTTCTTGTTTTGCTCGTCGTTCTGCCATTTCACTCCCCTATGAAAATATCTAGCGCCCACCAGCTACTAGTGTTGTTGCCCTCCAAGACTCGCGTCTTCTTACTCCTATAGTATCACGATAAAACGCTAGCGCTAGTGTATTGCTTATGTAAAATACACAATACCCCGCTATATATGGGGTATTGGAATAGCGTGTATACAGCTGTTTAGCTGATTGAAACAACAGTGTAGGTGGTGTTGCCTTTTGGCGTGGTAATAGTGGCTTTGTCGCCAACTTCTTTACCCATCAGCGCCTCACCTAGTGGTGATTCGTTACTGATTTTACCATTGATTGGGTCAGCTTCTACGGGACCAACAATCTTGTACGTCACTGTCTTGCCGTTTTTTAGTTCTACAGTGCTCCCAACATTTACCTTGCTTGATTTACGCGCTTTGATAATTTCGGCGTTCATCAAAATATCTTCAATTTCAGCAATGCGCGTTTCAACAAGCCCCTGCTCTTCACGGGCACTATCATATTCGGCGTTTTCGCTTAAATCACCATAGTCTCGCGCTTCGGCAATTTTATCGGCAATTTCACCACGGCGACCCTTAAGATCTACTAGCTCGGCCTCTAGCTCTTTTCGTCCATCTTCTGTAATTTGGTATGCTTTTTTCATAGTTATTACCTCTTTAACTTCGAGCCCTGTGGCAGGACCTAATCTGTTTGACTAGTGTTGTTACCCCTCCAAGAATCTCGAATTAGCTATAGTTTAGCAAGTAACTCTTGCCTAGTCAAGAGTTCGGTTTCCCCTGTTGCTCTAGAGGTAAATTCGAATTTCGCATCTGCCATCAGGCGGTCGCTCACCGTAATTCGGTAGGGGATACCCATCAGCTCCGCGTCGGCAAATTTGGTACCCGGGCGTTCGTCGCGGTCGTCATAAATGACCTCTATACCGCTACCGCTCAGCTCCGTGTACAGTTCATCAGCCAGTGCCACCGATTCTTTACCAATCTGCACCAAATAAACCTTAGCAGGAGCGACCTGCTCTGGCCACACAATGCCCTTCTCATCAGCGAATTTTTCCACAATTACACCCATCACACGGGTGACGCCTACACCGTACGAGGCCAGATACACAGGGTGCTGCTTGCCATCCTCACCAGTGTACATAAAGTCCATTTTTTCCGATTTTTCAGTGCCAAATTTAAAGATATTCCCCACCTCAGCACTTACTACTGGCGTCAGGCTCGCCTTGTCGATTCCCAGCTCGGCACTGGCGTCATCCAGCACTTCTTCGTTCACGGCCACCGTTTGCTCGGCATTCACATACAACGTATCTTCGCCAGCTGGGCAAATTGTCTGGAACTCATGGCTAAACTTCGTAAATGCACCGCCGCTTGCAAAGGTGACAAACGTACTGTCACCCAAGCCAAGCCGTTCATAGACACGATTATAGGCTTCGATGACGCTGTCATAATAGGCATCGCAATCTTCAGCGGTAGCATGCATACTATACATATCTTTCATCACAAATTCGCGGCCACGCATGATACCGCTCTTGGCACGCAGTTCATTACGGAACTTCGTCTGGAACTGGTAGACGCTCGCCGGCAAGTCTTTATAGCTCCTGACATACTGCTTCATCATCTCTATAATCGCTTCTTCATGGCTCCAAGCCAGGCCAACTTCCGTATCATCTTTTAGGAGGGTCTTAAACCACACGTCAACCGCTTCGTCATCCCAGCGACCCGTCCCTTCCCAGGTTTCTTTGCGTTGTAGTGCCGTCATAATCAGCTCTTGGCCGCTCACAGCGTTCATTTCTTCGCGGACAATCTGCTTGATGTTTTCAAGCACACGTAGGCCAAGCGGCGTGTACACGTACGAGCCTGCCATTACTTTGTAGACAAAGCCGG
>JBLMYW010000060.1:0-9285 GCA_050258515.1 Acidobacteriota bacterium
TGTTCCGTACCACGCGCGACGAAGTAATTTGTGGTGGTGAGGTGACCACTGGCAAAGTAACAGCCAGCGTCCTGGCGCGCGTATTGCATGGCGACGAGCAAGTCGCTGAGGTAGAAGTAACCAAAGTCCAGCGCCAACAGCAAGAGGCTAAAGAGGTATTCGAGGGTGAAATGTGCGGCCTGAGCCTTAAAACTACCAAGAAAATTGTGGTAGAAGAGGGCGACAAGCTGGAGTTCTTTACCCGCGAACTAGTAAAACGTACGCTTAAATAAATTTACTGGTATCAAATAGAAAAATAACGGTTACAGTAACCGTTATTTTTTATTGACACAAGTAATAGCCTGGTGTTATGCTTATGCTAGAATAAAGTGTAACCTGTGGTCAGGATATATAAAAAGTAAAAATTATGAGCGAAAAACCGAAATTAAATAACCCTAATGAGCAACAATCTCCAAAAGAGGTTGATGTTGCGGAATTGCTTAGTAAATATGGAGGCCCTGGAGAGCCAGATCCAGCAAAGATTGCACAGCTCAATCAAGAGATTGTCAGTAATCAAGCGGATGTGGACGGCATCATAGACCCAGAATCACAAGGCGAGATTCCTGCTCAACCACAGAATGGTATTGAAGAAAGTGCTGCGGGCGAGCTCGCGGCGGCCAATGAAAATACATCCTCGCCAGATGAAGCCGAAAAAGCAGCAGAACGAATTAGCACACTTGGCGAGCTGATAGTTGAGCGAGGGCTGCTGTATGTGGCTAACCGAAAAGTAGATACCAGAAAGGCCACAGAGGGTGAAAGTTTTAGGCCTTGGTCTGCGTACAAGGAGGCACTAGTAGAGCTAGGAGTAAATCAGGCTACAGAGCTAAGCCCGCTAGAAGTTAAAGATGTAATCCAGCACGCAAGGGCTGTGCAAAAGCTGGTTGAGGTACGTAAGCGTGAAATAAGTGATACGCTAGCCAATAATCCAGATAGTCTGAAGGCTATAGGCCAAGCTATAGGTACTGCGCGTAATGAGTATGGGCGTAGTAATGGTGGGGAAGTTGAAGGATTTAATGCCGCAGAGGTAATTTCTCGCGCAATGAAGAATCCAGATATGGGCTTGGTGAGCGAGCAAACTAGTCAGTTAGACGCACTATTGACTCCTCATGCTATGAGGCAGCTGTATTATCGAGCAAAAAAGGCACAGGCAGAGAGCAATCAGGCAATCTCTCAGACACAAAAGCCGCAAAATAAAGAGGCACAAGACAATTCTAAGGCTGGTGCAGAAAGTTTGACAGTTGAGACTAGTGAATTGCTTGACGTACCAGCCACTAGAATGGGGGAGCTTCTTTACCATATCGATACCGAACAAATTAGAGAACCCGCTAAGCGTGACGGCAAGAAGCTATCTTGGGATGATACACAACAGCAGCGACTTGCTGTACTAAACGAGATGGGCATGATTACCCCAGAGCAAGCCGAGAAGTTTGCTAGCAACCCACAATTGGTAGCTAAAATATTCAAGCAAGCATACAGAGAATGGAATGAATACAAGAGTCCAACATATGATCATCGGGAGACAACTTATTTGGCGGTGAAGCCTAACCCCGCTGAGATTGCTGGGGCATTGCCCAAGATTGACTTGCAAGAGCCGAAAGGTGGTGTGCCCGAAAAGCTTACCTTAGCTCAGCAAGAAGAGCGGTGGATGGAGTTGGTGCAGCAATATGGCGCAAGCAACGGCGATAGGTCGCTACGTCAACAAGTGTCAGAAGCATATGATAAGCTGCAAGAAATGCGCTCTTCGCCCGAGACGCTTGCCGAGCTACGGCAAGAATTAAGCGAGCTTAGCCAACAATACGGTACGCAATTTGATAAGAACTCGCCAGAGGCACGAGAGCTCGTTAGGGCTGCAACAGCCAAATATAATGAAATACAGGCCCTAGAGCAATGGCTGGCTACAAATGCAGAGTCTGCACGTGCGGGTAAGCTGCCGCGTGTTGAATTGCCTGATGATCCGCTTGATCCAGACGGGGCAGGCCGGCTACCGCGTGTTGAATTTCCAGACGACCCACTAATGACCGAACAGACAGAATTAAAGCGGAAGCTTGATGGGATAGAGAACCAAGGCTCAGCTGAAGCAGTGGCTATACAGCAAAGACTAGCCGAGATTTATCGCCAGCGATTAGGCCTGCCGCCGAAGGAGGATGAGCCTAAACCACTGATAGGTACAGAATCACTGAAAGAACAAGTGAGGAAGCAAAAAGAAGCCGAACTACGCGCTGAGCTAGGTAATACAGAGTATAGCACGCGCTACCAGGCTGCCCTGACTGAATATGCCGAGCTGAAGGCCCAGAGCGAAATAAAAGGCAATGGCCGATTTAGCTGGGGTAGGCGTAAGCGTGAAGTTGCGTTATTGGCTGCCAGCGAGAAACTGGCCAAGGCAAAGGCAGCTTTAGAGGCCCAGTTCATTAAATCAAAAGAAGCTGCTGGTATGTATGATGTATCGGCCGAGCAGCTAGCCCAGGCGAAAAGTGATGATTTGTTTAACGCTATGCGCACCCTAGATATTGAGCAGCGTCAGGCAACAAATGATGTATTAGATACGCGAGCCGAGAAGCGTAACTGGCTGCAAAAGGCCGCAATGCGGTTTGCAGCTATGCTTGATAAGGGTGATAAGTGGCCGGCTAGACTAAAGGCTGGTGGTGCTGGATTTGGTGTAGGCCTACTCTCTACTGGGTTATCATGGGCTGGGTTATGGCCGGTGTCTATTGCAGTCTCAGCAGGTATTACCGCTGGGGTCAGGCAAGCCGGCATCATGGTACAGCGCGACAAAATACATGCTACCGAGAATAAAGATGCCCAGGGTAATGCACGTACGATTGTTAATGATGAAAAATTTGCTGAGCTGAAGAAGCGTGCTGTTGAGTCGGGAAAAGATGGCTTTGATGCCGCATCTCAGCTAGCTGGCGATATTCTAGAGGGGGCGCGTAGAATAGGTTACGGTCAAGCTGAGAGGGCGCGCGTAAACAACAGGCGCATGACGGTCGCATTTGGCTTAGGTGCGGCAGCGGGTAACCTTGTGGGTAATCTAACGGTGAATGCGGTTAACAGCGCCTGGGGGCACGGTACGCCAACGCATGGTGGTGACGGAGCGGGGAATGACCAAATAGGTAAAAAAGGTCATCTGGTACCCGCTGATCCGAGCGGTGGCAGTGACGAAACACTAAAAGGCACCCAGTTTAGCGTCGAGAAGGGTCATGGTCTGATTCGTGAGCTACGCGAGTTTGCTACGGCCAATGGCCATGCGTTGTCACCCGTACAGGCAGAGAGCCTGCACCATGACCTTATTAAAGAATTTGGTAAAGATTATATAGATATTCACGGCGTAAAGCATGATGTCTACATGCATGGCGGTGATGTTCGCCTGAGCGCGCCAGGCAAGGCTAACTGGGAGGACGGTGTGCCGGAATTCATCAAGCGATGGATGGATCGTAAAGGACTATGGAAGTAAGTAGGGGGGGTAGAAAATGTTTAATGTAGACGATAACTTTTTGGCAAGTGTAGGGTATGATGTATCAGTGCTAACTTCAGAGCAGAAGGCGCAGTACATAACTGAGATAACTGCCGAGCTAAAAGCTAGGCTTGCTGACCGCTTAGTAAGTGAAATAGATGAAGAGCAGGCTGCCGATTTTGCCACCCTGCAGGGCAATGACGAGCGAGTACAGGCGTGGCTACAAGAATTCCACCCAAATTATGCAAGCGATACTAACTACATGATGGCCGAGGCTGCCCTAGGAGAAGTAGATGGACGCGAGTTCTACGCTACAACAATGTGGACGCAGGACGCAGTACCAGGCTATGTAGAGCTGGCGCAAGAAATCATCAATAACTATCAGGCCGAATTAGTGCAAAGGCGCCAAATGGCGAATGCCGCCCTAGGACTGTAGTATACTGGTAATAGATAATCACACGGAGGATATATGTTTCAGCTAGATGACAAGTTTTTGCAGGATGTAGGCCTAGGTGACCTACCTGAAGACCAGAAGAAGTTATTTCTTGATCATTTTAGGGAGCAGTTGGAGCTTCGGGTGGGTACTCGCCTCTCGGAAGGCTTAAGCGATGCACAGCTAGAAGAGTTTGAGAGCTTTATTGACCGCAAGGATGACCGTGTGAATGCGTGGCTTACTGCCAATGTACCAAACTATGAAGAAGACACAATTTACCAGCAGCTAAAAGCTGGTGCGCCCGAGCAGATCCCGCAAAATGTGGTACTGGCTGAGTATGCCAGCCTAAAGTGGCTCGGACTGAACCGACCGGACTATAAGGATGTTGTTACGGCCACGATGAACGAACTGAAAAGTGAAATTATCGCTAATCGCGATGCCATCTTGGGCTTGGATCAAGGTCAGCAAGCAGCTGCTTAGGTTAGAGCGGGTAGCCGCGCAGGAACTCTGCGCCGCTCATCGTCTTGCCGCTAGGAGCGATGACCTCATCGATAGAAAGGAAGGCACCGTTCGCGCACTCTAGGTCGAGCGGTGTTTCTTTTGTCATTACGCCATGGGCTTTGGTGACAATAAGATCGTACGGGCCAACGGTGACGCGTGAACGCGGGAAGCCTAGGTGGGCTCTAATGAGCGCTTCGGCCTCACCCGGCGTAAGAGTAGTGAGGTCAAGTTTGCTCGTATCTTTAGTCAGTAGCGAACAATAGGTTGCTGCAGATTCGTCTTGGGGACTAGGTGGCAACTCGCCCGATAGGATTTTAGGAAAGTTGCTTACTAATAGGTTTGCTCCCAGGGTAAAGAGCGTATCGTATAGTTCTGGTTTGGTTTCGGTAAAATCAAGTGCATAGGGAACCTGCAGATAAATCGGGCCGGCGTCCATTGCGGCTTCTAGTTTCATGATGGTCACACCGGTTTTGTTGTCGCGGTTGGCTATGGCAGATTCTATGGGCGATGGGCCCCGGTATTTCGGTAATAGAGACGGGTGTACATTAATGATTCCAGGGGTAAATAAGTCAAGTGTGCGCTTAGGAATAATCTTACCGAAGCTTACGAGTACACCTACGGGATTATCGAGCTGCGTAATGTTCGCGGTAATATCTTTTAACTTGGCGGGCTGCCAGACGGGAATATTCTTGCTACTGGCGTAGGTTTTTACTGCGGGCGCCGTCAGTTTTTTGCCTCGGCCTTTTGGCGCGTCTGGCTTGGTAACAACGGCAGCAACAGGATAGCCGGCATCGACGAGCGCTTTTAAGGCAATAAGGCTATGATCTTCGGTGCCAAAAAAGACGATTGGCTGGCTAATCCCAGAGGTCATGATTGTCTTTGACATAGGTGTCATAATCGAGCGGATCCAGCTCGCCCTTTTCGTTTAATCGGTAGAACGCGTCTTTTTTATCATGAATATGGTCAACGAACACAATGCCATTAGTGTGGTCGATCTCGTGTTGTAATACACGTGCTAAAAAGCCTTCGGCTTTTATTCGTACTTCATTACCAGTTACATCAAGGGCTTTAACACGTACTTTGCTATAGCGAGGTACTTTACCGTAAAAGCCGTTTACGCTTAGGCATCCTTCATAATCTTCAATCAGGGGGCCTTCGCCCTTCACGATCTCAGGGTTTATGAGCGGAATAAATTCACGATTTGTTTTGTCGTCAAAGTCGCCGCGTACAATCACCACACGCTCTAGCCGATCAACCTGCACGGCCGCTAGGGCGGCGCTAATTTCATGTGGGCGAGAATCTTCCCAGTCTAGGCTGGCATCGGTCATGGCGGTGATGAGCTGCTTTACGTCATCGGTAATCACATGCACGCGTGTTGATTTTTGCCGCAAGTGCGGATTAGGCAGGGTAATAATGTCTTCTTTTTTCATTACCATTAATTATACCCGACAATCTTCAATAATAACAGAGGTAACTATAATAGGGATGCTGGGTCGATATCATACTGCCAGCCTTTTTGAGGCAGGCTATCAATAATAGCAAGCAATCGGCCGCGCTTGGCAGACTTAATAGTAATTTGCCAACGGTACGTGTCGCGCTGGCGTTCATAAAATGATGGGGTAGGGCCAAGCACGGATACATCAGGGAAACCTTGGCGCAACTGAGCGGCGAGCTTTTTTGCATTACGAACAGCCGTGGCTTCAGTTTTATATACGCATGTCAGCTTAAGCAGGTAAGAAAAAGGCGGGAAGTGCCCGCGCTGGCGCTCAGCCAGTGTGTCGGTATAAAAATCGGTGTAATTTTGTGCAATGCCGTACCGCACGGCCGGAGCAGTAGGTTGGTAGCTTTGTACAATTACTTCTGTATCGTGTGCGGAGCGCCCGACTCGCCCCACTACTTGGGCGAGTAGCTGGAAGGTGCGTTCGCTCGCAGCAAAGTCGGGTAGGCTTAGGCCTGCATCGGCCTGCACAACACCAACGGTTCGTAGATGTGGGAGGTCAAGTCCTTTAGCTATTACCTGCGTACCTACAATGATATTAATGTTGCCATCATACAGTGCTTGATATTGTGATTCAACTGTCTTGTCATCATCGGAATCACCGTCAAATCGAGCAATTTTATAGTTCGGAAATAGTTTCATAAGCTCCGATTCTATTAGCTTGGTGCCAATGCCCTTATGGATGATGTCAGTAGAGTGGCATACGGGACATGATGTAGGTACGCGCTCGCGAGTATCACAAATGTGGCAGCGCAGTTGATGGATATCGGCGTGTAGCGTGTAGGGCACAAAGCAGCGCGGGCAGGTAGCTGACCAGCCGCAAGATTCGCACAGGGTAGTGCTAGCGCTGCCACGGCGATTGTGAAATACCAGTACTTGCTGGCCGCGCCCTAGGGTATCTGTTATAGCGCTAAGCATGCTATCAGAGAAGAATCGATGGCGAGTAAACAGTGACTTTTTTGTCATGTCAACCACTGTTACTTTGGGGTCTTTGGTATTTTTGCGTGCCTTTGTAGCCAACGTAATGATAGGTCGCTTGTAGTGTTTGGCCAGGTAGTACTCACTTACTAATGGTGTTGCCGAACCTTGTATCACAATACAGTCATGCTCTTTCGCGAGTATTCCTGCAACGCGCAGCGCAGAGTATCGCGGTGCTTTATCTTGCTTAAAGCTTGGCTCATGAGCTTCGTCGACGATGATGGCACCCACATTGTGCAACGGTAAAAATAGGGCAGAGCGCGGCCCGATAATGACACGGGGCGTATCGCCGCTCGCTGCTTCTTGCCAACATAGGTGCCGCTCGGCTTCGGTCTGGCGTGAATGGGTAAGGATTATCTCGGAAAAGTGTTGTTGGAATTCCGCAACAAGCTGAGAGGTGAGCGCAATTTCGGGTACAAGCATGATGACTGATTTGCCCCCGGCCAGTACTCTACGCGCGTATTCAATGTAAATTGCTGTTTTGCCACTACCGGTAATCCCATGCAGGATAACAGTCCCAGCACTGGCCATTCTAATAGCATCCAGCGCGGAAGACTGATCTTTATTGAGTAAAAAATGTGTTCGTTTGCGCTTAATATCAGGTAGTTCATTTTTGCTAGCACGGCGTTTTTTCGTAATGCCCCTTGGTAGCACAGTCTGTAATACGGTGGCAATGTGTGTATTGTAGTAGCCGCTCATCCATAAAATAGTATGGACTAGCTGATCCGGCAAGCGTGGTATGTCTAGCGTGTCGACAATTTCTTTCGTTGCATAGTTCGGCTTAGTTGCTTCAGTAAGTACGATCCCACTATAAGTAGTCTTGCCTACAGGAATTGTTACGAAACTACCTATTACGAGTAATTGTTTGCTGGCATAGCTAAAAGTGCCACTATCAGCGCGGATAAGTTTGAGCGGAGCTACCTCGTAGTAGTACATGTAGTTATTGTAGTACACCTTGCGATAAAGGACTTGCTTTTGCTGCTGTAGCTGGCTATCCCAACCTGTTGCATACCCATGCCCCGAAAAACGAACAGGTTCGATTTTCTCTCGTCTCGTAGTACAATAGACATATGTATTTTGAAAGCCGAGCGCATGCGGGGCAGGTACTTGCCACGCAACTATTAGAAAAGTATCGATATGAAGACTGTGCGATTATTGCGCTTTCTGATGGCGGTGTACTGGTGGGCGAACAGATTGCCGCGCAATTACACTGTGTCCTGACCATGCTTGTCACTGAGGCAATAGATGTTCCCGGCGAAAGCGTAAGCCTGGGCGCGGTATCGCAAGCAGGTAACTTTACCTACAACAGCGAATTTTCTACGGGTGAGATAGAAGAATATGCGAGCGAGTTTCATGGCTACCTGGACGATCAGAAGCGCCAAGCATTTAGCCGCATTAACCGTTTGGTGGGCGATGGCGGTGTGATAAGCCGTGATTTACTGCGCGAGCGAGTAGTGATATTAGTGTCAGATGGATTTACGGACGGCGCGATTATCAGTGTGGCACTTGATTATCTTAAGCCAATTCACATTAAAAAATTAGTGGTGGCGGCACCGGTAGCAACTATTCCAGCCGTTGATCAACTGCACGTAGTAGCAGATGAGCTGCATATCTTGGACGTGAAAGAAAATTACATGGGCACCAACCATTATTATGACGATAACACCGTACCAAGTCGCGAAGAGTCCGTTGCAAAGATAAATCAGATGATTTTAAACTGGCAGTAGGGGCTTGCAAAGTCGCGTGGGTAAATGTAGAATAAAAAGCAACAGTGTTAAGGGAAATTAACTAAAGGAATCAGAGTGCTAGACGTTTTCATTACATCTCGAGTGCGACGAAAAATCGTTGTTGTCTACGCCAAGTATCCTGATTTTCATACCCATGTTCGCGGGCTCGCTAAGCTTATTAAAGAAGATCCAGGTAACATCCAGCGCGAGCTGAAGCGTCTCGAAAAGGTTGGCTTTTTAATCGGCGAAAAGCAGGGCAACACCAAGATCTACTCAACAAATAAGCAGTTCCCAATATTTAAAGAATTGCAGAGTATCGTTATTAAATCACAGCAGCAATCGAACGCTGGTCGTCCCCGCCGCACCACAACAGATATACAACCATAGCCAATGACGTTATTTGAACAGATTCTAGAGGCGCGCGGGTTAAGTGACGGTGCGATAGATGAGTTTTTACACCCTGATTATAACAAGGGTCACGATCCGTTTTTGCTGCCCGATATGCAGCGAGCGGTAGACCGGCTAGTACAGGCGCGAGAGCGCCAAGAGCACATTACGATATATGGCGACTATGATATCGATGGACTCACCGCTACGACTGTTCTATTGGATGCCTTTTCGCAGTTTGGGTTTCGCTTCGTGGAGACATTTATACCCA
>JBLMYW010000061.1:0-5267 GCA_050258515.1 Acidobacteriota bacterium
CTCGAAGCCGCACTTACCGCAAAAAATCTGAAATACATCATGATGAACGCGCCAAAAGAAAGTCTCGACAAAATTAAGCAGATTGCCCCCGGGCTTGATGCCCCTACGGTAATGGAACTCACGAAACCCGGATGGCTGGCTGTCCACGCCGTCATGGATGAAAATGAATTCTGGAGGGTGGCAAATGAGCTAAAAGCTCTCGGTGCCCGCGGGATACTTGTCTTGCCAATTGAAAAGATGATAGCGTAGGAGAAGCTAGTATGACGATTCGTGAATTATATACAATCATAGAACAAAAGCGTGTAAGCGGCGATACTACATCGTATACAAGATCACTTTTTGCCGATGGAATCGATCGAATTGCTCAAAAAGTTGGCGAGGAATCGATCGAAGTAGTAATTGCCGCCAAGAATAATGATAAAGAAGCATTTGTTGGCGAAGCCGCCGATCTTGTCTATCATCTACTCGTGTTGCTGGCACAAAAGAATACGACAATCGACGACATTGAGCAAAAATTGCAAGAACGGCACACAAAGAAAATACTAACTACACAGGAGACAAAATAATGGCAAGGAAATTTCAAATTGGTGTAATGGGATCAGCGGCTGACCTACAGTATGCAAAAGAGGTCGAGGATGCTGCATATGAAGTGGGTAAATATGTAGCAGAGATGGGCGGAATCCTATTTTTTGGTGCAGAAAAAGATAGCGACTCGCTCTCCACCGCTGCTTGTCGTGGTGCCAAAGAAGCTGGCGGCTTAACGGTGGGTATTACCTATGGTAAAGGCAAAGATGTGTGGGAAAAAGATGCCGATATTATTATTCCGTGCGGGCTAGAGCGCGGTGGCGGCCGCGAAACGGTGCTTGTAACTGGCTGCGACGCTGTCATTGCGATTAGCGGCGGCTCGGGCACTCTTACCGAGCTGGCAATCGCTTACCAAGCAGATATCCCCATGGTAGCCCTAAAGGGCTATGGCGGCTGGGCGGATAAACTAGCCGATGATTACATTGACGGCCGTGAACGGCAAATCACCGCTGGTGCTGCTTCAACCAAAGAGGCGGTGGAACTGGCGTTTAAGGCTGCGGCGGAGTACCGAGAAAAATATGCGTAAGATTCTATTTATTACCGCTACTCATGGCAATGAGCGGGATGGTGTAGAAGTTATGCAGCAGCTTGAGCAAGAATTTCCCAAGGAGGAGTATAGCTACGACTGGATTATTGGCAACGAAAAAGCATATGCTCGTAACGAGCGGTATACGGAACAAGATTTAAATCGCAGTGCACCCGGAGATATAGAAAGTCCAATTTACGAACTGCGCCGGGCGGCAGAAATCATCGAGATTGGCAAAAATTTCGACATTGTCATTGATCTCCATGGTACAAAAACCGATAGCGGTATTGTCACTATAGTACCCTACCCTTCAAGAGAAAATATTATTCTAGCAAAGTCAGCTGGACTCCAACGTAATGTTGTATGGTATTCAGAATCGTCAAAAACAGCTGGGCCGCTCGTGCAACATATGTCTGTGCCCGCCATTGAGTTTGAGTGTGGCCCCAAGGGCACCTCCGAGGCGTTTACGCTCACCTACGACGCTGTGCGTCGGTTCATTATGGCAAATTATGACGGTGTGAATGTCGATGAGAATAATGAGTTTTATACCGTATACGGCAAATTACTAGGTGAGCACGATCCATTGCTTGAAGATTTTGTGCTAGCGACTAGGCAGGGCGATTCGTTTTATCCATTTTTATCGGGCAACGAATACCCCGGTATTACCTGCTATAAAATGCACAAAATCGAGAGTAGTCAAATACCATTTATGCATGAGGACTTGTGATGGAATACGAACAAAAGCGAGTAGACGTATCATTGCAGACAAGATTATTCGTAGAGCGTCGGAATGAAGTCGCCGAGCTATTGCAGCGTGGGTTTGCTGGCGCTCCGTGGTTTGAGGATATTAGTGACACCGAGGCACTAGAGCGTGTGGAGTCACATGCACTGAAGCCGGGGTTCGAGGCAATTTTGGTGCGTGAAGCTGATGCTATTGTTGCTGGCCTGTGGTATGATACGCCATCGCTTCACGAGTTGCGTGACGAGCGCGGCGCTGAGCTAGCTGACTTTGCTCAAGGTATGAGTGCAAGCGATGGCATCGATAAAGTGGTGTGGGAGCGAGAAGTAGTGGTTCATCCTGAGTATCAAGGCCGCGGGCTTGCTACTAAGCTTCGCAGAGTATTTCTAGAGCAATTAGTGGCTGGCGCGCCCCAGCCAACACTACTACTCACCCGTATGCGCGACGACAACATGGCTGTTATATCAGTCGCCGAAAAACTTGGCTATGCAAGAACTGGTATACGTATGCCGTCATCCCAAAAGCCGGAGACAGCACACGAGTATTGGTATACGGTTGTCGGCAATGAGTAATAGTAATGAAATTACGGTTATCTCCAGCAGGGCTACAGATATCCTCATGAAGCCCGACGGGAGTATTATCGCTTCAGCCGAAGGCGGCCCAGCTCTCTTTATTGAAATCGCACTACAAGATGCTGACGTACCCTTCACCTTGCACGAGGGAGAGCGTTTGACGGTTGAAATCGAAGTTCATGAAGATGGCGAGTATGGAAGGATTCCAGCCCCATCATTGAGAAGACGATTGGGTGAAGTTGGCGTTACGCAATGGTGCATCGTATCTACACTATTAGACGAGTGGACGCTTGAAGGAGTTATTCCCGATAGACTAATGATCGATATTCAGGGCTATGTGCGCGATGGAATAGCATTCGGACACAAGCAACAGTGGCCATTTAGCGCCGAAATTACTAAGCAGATATTCTGCCTAAAAGGTACGGAAGAAGAGATAGGTTACATGCCTACGGAGTTAGTCGAAGATCAAAAGAAGCAGCGTATGCTTGTAATGACGCGGGGCGAAAAAGATACCACGGTCTATTTTAGGGGCGACGAGTTTGTGATCCCCACACGGGTAGTCTCTAATTTACCAGACACCGTCGGTGCCGGAGATACCTTTTTTGCTTACTATACCGCGGGCTTATATCAAGCAAAAGATCCGCAAGCCGCAGGCCAGTATGCAGCCGATAAGACCGCCGAGTTTTTGTCCAAAAAAGTTTTGGCTGATCATTAATTTAGTTTTTCAAGTATAAACGCAGCAGCCTCAGCACCGCTTGCTATAGGCTGTTGTGGCAACGTTGTATCGGCGCCACGTCCAAACACTCGTGCAATTTCATGCGCATGGTCGGCAGCGCCGCCTGTACCGCTTATAGGGGCGATATATATAGGCGGTCTCACTACGCTTTCGGGATATCTTTTGGCGTCCGCTAGGCGCTTCACATTTGTTTTTAGTATAGTAGTTACTTCTGTTAGGGTTCCGTAGCTGCCGCCGATTATGGTTGCGGCGTCCAGCAAGTTTACGAATGTCGGCGTTTCCGTCCCAAAAGTCCCCTCACCCATATCTGGCGGTGTAGTTTCAATCGCTATATCTAGCTCATTCCACAACGCATATTTATGGCCTTGCTGGGGGAATACGCCAATCCTTGGTATGCCGTGGCGTTTGGCTATTTCAACGCCAATTTGCGGTACTCCCCCCTTGGTTCCCCCTGTTAGTACAGCACAAGGGTGCTGTTTGATGGTTTCAATAAACGCTTCCACAAGGCCTTCCGTACGCAACTGCTGTGTGACATCGGCATCGCCCGATATGCCAATAATGTATTTAATAGCGTTCCGGGTAAGTACATCATGCACTTTATCTTGTAGCTCGTCGCGGTACTTACCATAGTCGCCCCCCTGGAATCGCATATAGTCACCTCTGTTTGCACTCATAATGCCTCCAATTATACGGATTTATGATTGATTTGCAATAGTGCTAAGCTACTTACGAATATAGCTATCTACCGCCTCCTTCAGCCCCCACCACGATAGCGCCATACTTTCGTGTTTCATCACAAAACTCACAAGCATATTGACAATCCTGCTAATGTTTGCTATAATAAACACATAAACATAAATGGTTTTAATATAATCCGTAGCGAATGAAGTAATAACCCGCTACAAATAAGGAGAACCAACTATTATGGCGAATCGTTTAAGACAGGGTATCGAGCGCGGCGCAGCAGTATTTATCGCTGGTACCGTCATGGCACTTGGAACTACTGCATGTGCAGCACCAGCAGAAAAACCACCAGCCACGGCCACCGCCCCTGCTGACCCTAGCCCAAGCGAGGGTAATCCCGTAGAAACTCCCAAAGCCGTTACTCTCGAAACCCCAAAAGAGCAGATTGATCCACTTACTGCAAAAGAGGCTTTGAATATCCCAGACGAGCTGGACGGTGATAGCCTTGCCGAGGCAAGCCATGAGGGCCCCGACGCTATCTATGAGAAGTTCCGTGAATTTATGAAATTTCAAGATCCTGACGGTATGAGTGATAAAGAATTTGCTCAGAAGGTATACGAGAAAATAAATCGCGCCAACAATGCCTTTTTCATGATGCATTTATCGGATAAGTGGGGTGACAAGAATGGAAATAACCTTCCATCAGAGGTTAGGCAGCAATGTACCGATGCGCGCAACGGGCTATACGGATACCCTAAAAACGGCACGATGACCAAAGAGTCCCAGATAGCTTGTGAGCAACGCCAGAATAGAGCCTGGGCGGACAAAAGGTGGGAGGTTACTGGAGGATCTAGCTCTAAGCCATATAAAGAGGGCGGGATTTATGATAACGCAGGCATCAAGGTCATCAGCAGGTCTGGCGATACCGTTCGTTTCACAGTAGACAAGCGCGTTATCATGATTATCGATAACGAAGTCTTGCGCCAAGCTGGCTTGATTAAATGGGATGGATCTGAAAAGGTAGATGATATCGATGAAGACCTTACTGAAACCTATGAAGTAACGATAAAAAATGGTAAGATAACATTCAAAATAGTAAAAGACAAACAATAGAATAGGCGATTTCGCCTAAAAGACCGAGGCGTGCGTGAAGCAGGCTCGGTCTTTTCTTTTACCCCTACGTAGTGTTTAATATAAGCAGTATGTTTGGTAGAGCAATGTGGGTAAAGGCTACGTCGCGTCGCAGCAAGGTGTGGTTGCTTGCTGGAGTATTTTTGCTGTCTGCCGTTCTTTCCCCTTTCGTCGTATCGCAGCCCGCTTATGCTGATACCGCTGGTGATATTCACGACATAAACTACAAGCACTACGCTGCAACGTATTTGCGCGACTGCCTGTATCAAACCCCCGCCGAGACTAAAAATAGAG
>JBLMYW010000062.1:0-4367 GCA_050258515.1 Acidobacteriota bacterium
CACTCCAAACTGTATATGTTCTCGACCACAGGCGCATCCAAACGAGTAGTTATGGTGGGATCGGCCAACCTCAGTCTCGGCCATGCCTACGCCTGGAATAACCTATATCGCACCGTAGGCAACGAAACGTACTACAACCTACTTGTTGATCATTTCTATAAAATGGCTAAAGAACCGAAGAATGCTGACCTCTACCAAAATGTTGCCGTTAGCTCGACCATGCGCCTGTATACCTTCCCACGTAACGCTAAAGATATTGATGAAGACATCAATTACACTATGCTCGAGAAAGTCCGCTGCACGGGTGCGGCGAGTGGCTATGGTGTAAGTGGTAAAACTGCGCTTGATTTTGCAATGTTCAAGTGGACAGACACCCGCTCGCAGGTTGCCGAGAAGCTACGAGCTCTAGCGGATAGCGGCTGCCGAGTTCGGGTGATTACCGATAAAGCCAACATGAGCAAAGGCATTTTAAAGATATTGACTGGGGCCAAAAAAGGCAAAGCCAGCCCAATCGTTGTCAAAGACGCCAATACGGTTAAAAAAGGCCAGGAGCGCTACCTGCACCACAAGTTCATCACCATCAACGGTTACTATGTTGACCCGGCCTACAAAGACAGTGATAATCGCCGCAGCAAGATTGTTTTCACCGGCTCACCTAATCTTACCTCAACCGGCCTGCGCCATAACAACGAAATATTGCTACGTCTACGCAGCACTACAGATCACACTGCTTACACTAAAAACTTCACAACCATATGGGACAAATACAGCAAAGCCTTCCGCTACGTCGATCCAAATTAGTACTTGGTGCGCAATAAAAAAACCTAGGGTACCCTAGGCAATATTTCCAAGCTGTATAAGAAACCTATCCTTCTCGGCGGAAGGAGGTGAGAAACGCATTTCCATAACTACGATTGTCCACCACAACAATTCCAGTATTTGCGAGATTTGGTCCCTCACCTCTTCCTGGATTAGATAATACCATAAGCCCATTGGGTTTGAGAATACCAAATAATTTACTAACTGTGGATAACTGCGTATCGTGGTATGGCGGGTCAGCGAAAATTATGTCGTAATTTTCTATATCCGCCGTCTCTAGCCAATTATTTACAGATGTACGTATAATTTCCGCCTCGTCTTCGCAGCCTAGCAATGCAATATTTTTGGCTAATATTTTTTGAGCGATTTTGTCGCGCTCTACAAATGTTACCTGCGCCGCGCCACGGCTGAGCGCCTCTAGTCCCACCGAGCCCGTACCCGCAAAAGCATCCAGTACTCTTGCGCCTTGGATTTCTGCCCCAACCTTATTAAACAAAGCGTTACGGATACGCTCGCCCATGGGCTTGGTGCGCGAATTCGATAAATCCGGCGCATCAATCTTGCGCCCACCGTATTTGCCCGCTATCACCCTAATTTGCGCCACTGGCCGCCTCTCGATCTGCCGTGTACCATGCATACGTTATCACGGCGCATATTTTAGGTATCAATACCGCGCGGGTCTGCCGTGCCAGCTTGGTGTTCCACCCCTGTTTCCAAAAGCGCTCGTACATACCCAGCTCGTACACTTCATCCACTGCGTCCAAAAACACGCGCTCCAACCCCTTTTTATCTGCTTCGGCCAGCCATTCCCTTGTCGGCGCAGAGTCCGGGAATGTCGTCGTTTTAATGCTCGTAGCCACGCCCAGCTCGAACAGCCCATGCGTCATAAATACACCCTTTGCGCCCCAGTACTGCCAGTTCTTACTGATGGTATCGCGGTGTGTATGGCCTTTTATGATGTTTTTGTCGCGCACCGTTAGCCGCTCTTCCTTCGGCTTGCCCCACAGCTGCTCGATTTTTTCGCTTAATGGGTAGTGGTGGGCAGGAGTTAGCCCATCAGCAATCGCGTGCGCCAGCCAGGCAGCCTCAAATGCCGCGCGTATATCATCTTTGCTCCGTAGTGCGGCTACCAGGTTATGATGGTGGTTCATAATCATTTGCACCAGCTCGCGGTCGTCAGGGTTAGTCGGGTCAATAAAATGCCATGGCTCGTCCACACTAGGGCTTTTACGTTTTAATGCATCTGGCCCATTATTTCCCTCGAAGTGTAGTATGGCGCGGATACCGGGGAACCGCTTGCTCATTTTCGGTAGCATATTCAAATTACGCCGTGCTATACGGTCGATTTTTTGGTGAACGCCTATCACGCCACCAGATTTACCATGGATTGTTGTACCTGCGTACATAACTGTAGGCAGTATAGCAGGTTTACTTTGTTTCGTCTATTGACATTTTATTGATAATTTGGTATAATGAGAGTATAGATGGTCAACCAGACTGTCATGTCCGAGAGGAAGAACCTAATGCCCACGATTCAGCTCACCTATGGAACCGAAATCGAGTTCTACGGTTACCGCGAGGCAAGTGTGGCGGACCTCTTCATGGTCGTCCCGCGCGACAGCGTCGCCGAACTCGAGAAGTTGCTGTTCGAGAGGGTTGGTGAGAACCCGCAGAACCACGCGACCTTCCGGCTTCTGAGGAGCGACGACAGCGCCCTGTGCGTGAAGTTCACCGACTTCAGCGCGCAATTCGGCGCGACGTTGCTGCTCCACTGACCCCCGACCCGTTGCAGGCATCTAGCCTCCGGGATCGGGGGCTATTTGCTTTTTAGGGGCTAGTTTAGCGTCGTGAGCCGCTGGTAATAGCGCACGCGGTCGGTGAGACCGGCATAGTGGGTGATGTCTTCACTTTCAACAAACCATTTGGCCGCCTTTTGGGCTTGAGCAATTAGTTTGGTATCGGCCAGGGTAGCTATTTGCAAATTCAGCGCGCCACTTTGCATACGGCCGTAAATTTCGCCGGGGCCGCGCAGCTGCATGTCCACTTCAGCCAGGTAAAAGCCGTCATTGCTCTTTTCCACCTCGCGCAGGCGCTCGCTCGGCTTGTTGTTGCCGCTCATCATCAGGTAGCAGTAGCTTTGGTAGCCACTGCGACCCACGCGGCCGCGTAGCTGGTGCAGCTGGGCCAGGCCGAACCTGTCAGCATTTTCTATCAGTATGCAGGTAGCGTTTGGTACGTCTACACCCACTTCTACTACAGTAGTACTGACCAAAATATTGTACTTTTTGTTCTTGAAATCCTGCATTACCTCATCTTTTTCGGCGGGCTTCATCTTGCCGTGTAGTAAGCCGATGGAGCGGTGGCCAAATACGCTGTTTTTCAGCCGCTTATACTCGGCCTGTACGCTTTTTACGTCGTTATCGGGGTTTTCTTCTATGAGGCTGCATATTACGTAGGCTTGTCGGCCGGCGGCGATTTCCTTATCTACGGCATCGTAAATTTTGGCGGCCGATACCGGCGATACAATCTGCGTTTTAATCGGCAAGCGGTTAGCCGGCCGCTCGTTTAGCACGCTCACATCCAGCTCGCCGTACACGGTTAGCGCTAGGCTACGCGGGATTGGGGTGGCGGTCATGGCCAGTAAATGCGGCAGTATGCCCGATTTATTCAGGAGTTTTTGCCGCTGGTCAACACCAAAGCGGTGCTGCTCGTCGATTACCACAAAGCCAAGGGTATGGAATACGACTTTCTCTTGTATTAGGGCATGAGTACCAACCACTACATCTACCTCGCCACTAGCGATTTGTTCGTACAGTGTGGTACGGGCTTTACCCTTTACGCTGCTGGTAAGCAAGCCCACCTTTACACCAAATGGCGCTAGCAGATTATCTAGCGTTTCGGCATGCTGCGTCGCCAGTATTTCCGTTGGCGCCATCAGTGCTGTTTGGTGGCCATGGCTAGCTGCTTGACGCGCCGCCAGGCCAGCTACCACGGTTTTACCACTGCCGACATCGCCCTGCAACAGGCGATTCATCGGCGTGGCTTTCTCAAAATCCTGCAATATATCCCAGGCTGCGCGCTTTTGCGCACCGGTCAAAGCAAAGGGCAATTGCGCCACAAACTGCTTGACTACCTCTACTTCGAATGGGATATGGTAGCCGGCAAGTTTTTGATTCTCGAGCCGGTTCAGCTGACTGGCCAACAGCAGCTCAAATAATTCCTCAAATGCCAGGCGTTCACGGGCTTTTACTACATCTTCTAGCGCTTTCGGGAAATGCATAGTGCTCACCGCCTCGGCGCGTGGCATCAGCCCTTCGCGCTTGATTACACTTTCAGGCAACGTTTCTGGCAGCACACTCATTAGTGGCCGCAGCTCTTCCAGCACTTTGCGTACCACCTGGCTTTTTAGGCCGTGTACGGCATGATATACCGGCAGTAATCTATCGGCCTGCACCGGCATCTCTTTTGCCACTTCCGCGCTCGGATTAGTCAACTGATACTTACCATAGTTATATTCAAACTCGCCGCTAAAATAGAATTCGTCGCTA
>JBLMYW010000063.1:0-11475 GCA_050258515.1 Acidobacteriota bacterium
TCCGCGACTACTGCATCATCGAAAGCTGGCGCCCCACTGACGCCGTACTCGGGTAGTTCGTCATCAAATAAATTACAACGCCCTACTTGACCACCCGAAACTCTTCAAAGAAGAAATCGTCGCCGAAAAACGCTCGTGCTACAATCTGCTCTACCGCCGGCGCCAGCTTCAGCTTTGGCAAATCCAGCGGCTCCACCCACTGCAAGCTGTCGCTCGCAGATATAGCGTCAGTCTCAAATCGCACCACATGCACGAGCGTACGGGTTTCTACGGCAAACGATTCTTGCCCACCAAGGCTAATGGTATCCCCGTCGCGTAATGAGCCGGCTGCGTCAGTCTCCATATCCGTCCTGACGTTTCTGCCAACGACAATATAACAGTCACCCGCATGGCGGAGCTTATGCGGATCATACCCCAGCTTTTCGCGCGCCTCCCTGGCGGCGGCCGCCCCAATTGATTCGTCATCAATGTGCAGTTTGCCATAGGGGAGCGTCCAGGTGTTGATATAGGGCTGCTTGGTGCGCTTTTGTAGCAGCACCTTGCCATAGCCATCTTGCACCAGCAGCATGGTAATAATCTTTGGCTGAGTACGCAGTCGCATTTTATCCACGCTTACACGGTCAACATACACAAGGCCCTTGTCACTAAGCGTATAGCCCTTTTCTACCTTAGTAATATAGTCTTGTTTGACTAATATTTTTAAGTGGTAGGTAAATAAATTTGTTTCGCAATTTGACGGACGCATTTCACTGAAGCGAGCGTACTCGTGTGTCATGAGATATGCAATGATGCTCCGCTCAATATGATGGTTAATTGTATCTTGCTCAAACATTTTTTGACTCAAATTATACTAATAATCTAACTCAATGATAGCATGCTATTTATTGTTTTTATATCTATAATAGTTACTCAATTATTATAGATTTATAAAACTTAAAATTATTTTGTGTATATATTTTGACTCAAAAAATACAAAAATAGAATATTATTCAGGCAGCGTAGCACAAACAAACTGGGTAATGCGTCCTTCTCCAAGCCAGCGTTGCTCATAGGTGGTGAGGATCTTATAATCATCCGCCAGGTCAGATTCGTGTAGGTCGAAGGATAACTCGGTGATCTGCCATTTTTCAGCTACTAATTGCTCCAAGCTCCAGGTAAAGAAATCTGGGTTATCGTGCTTAATAAGTAGCTGGCCATGAGGTTGCAGCGCCCCGGCATACTTACGTAAAAATGTCGGGTGTGTCATGCGGCGCCCCGCACTACGCTTACGAGGGAAGGGGTCGCTAAAGGTCAGCCATATTGCAAGGAGCGAGCCGGGTGCAAACAGTTCGTCAACTTGATCAGCACGGGCACGGACAAAGCGGATATTCGTAAGGCCACGCTCTGCCGCGAGCCGTGCGCCGCTCTGCAGGCGATCAGCTTTTACATCCAGCGCCACAAACTGCTGCTCGAGATGACGAGCTGCCAGCTCTACCAAAAAATGTGCGTTGCCGGCACCGATTTCCACCACATCTACATCGTCAGCTTTTTGCCATTCATCAAATTCAAAACACAGTGGCGAATTAGCAAACAATGCAAACTTATACTTTTTGCGTTTACGGGTGATGATAAAGTCTTTTGGGTCTACTTGTGCCATTTGCTAGGCTTAATTATACCTTACCTATCTGATATACTAAGCAATAGCAATATGGAGCTAACCACTTTTACCCAAATCAGCTTAGTACTTGCCATTACTGCGGTAGTTGCAGTCATTATGCGCCTGTTACGCCAGCCGCTTATTATGAGCTATATCATCACCGGCATTATTGTGGGCCCCAGCGTACTGAACCTTGTACATAACAATGATGTGTTTCATGCGTTTGCCGAGCTAGGGATTACGCTTCTTTTATTTATTATCGGCCTAGGGCTTAACATCGGCGTGATAAAAAGCCTTGGCAAGGTTTCCGTTATTACGGCAGCAGCGATATTCTCGTCAGTCGGTCTTATCGGGTTTGCCGCCAGCCATTGGCTGTTAGGCTTCGATCTCACTACCAGTATTATTATTGGCATGGCGCTCTTCTTTAGTAGTACCATTATTATATTAAAGGTACTTTCAGATAATAAAGAGCTGTCTAGGCTATATGGGCAAATTGCCATTGGCGTGATTTTGGTCGATGACATCGTAGCGACACTTGCATTAGTCGCGGTAACTGCTATGGGCACGAATACAGGACTTGACTTTAGTACCGTTGGCATGCTGGCACTTAAAGCCGTGGCTCTGGGAGTAGGGCTGGCATTTGTGGGGACGAAGATTATGCCGCGTATCACCCGCATATTTGCAAAGTCGCAGGAGCTGCTATTTGTATTTAGCATTGCCTGGGGCTTACTCATTGCGACGCTGTTTGATTTCGCAGGTTTTTCTCACGAGGTTGGCGCCCTATTCGCGGGTGTTGCTATCGCGAGCCTTCCCTATGCTACCGAAATCGCTGCCAAGCTAAAGCCGCTACGCGACTTCTTCATTGTTATATTCTTCGTGACACTAGGCGAGGTGTTCACCTTCGGCGCACTAAAAGAAAGCCTTGTGCCCGCTCTCATTTTGTCGCTTATCGTAATGGTGGGTAAGCCGTTGTTTGTACTTATTGCACTGGGCGTCCAGCGCTATACCAAGATCACTAGTTTCAAGGCAGCGATTCACTTAAGTCAGATCAGTGAATTCTCTATCATCCTCGTTATCCTGGCTGCCAGCTACCAGCTTGTACCACAGACCGCGGTCGCTACCATTACGTTTGTGGCGCTGATTACTATTGGCATATCTACCTACCTCATGAAATATGACGACCAACTATACCGCAAGCTGGAAGGCTGGCTACGACACTTTGAACGCACTACCGTAAACGAACATGTGAAGAAAAACGCACTCTACCCAGTAATACTATTTGGCTATCACAAGGGCGGCCACGAGTTCTTAAAGACCTTCCGCGAAATGAAGCAGCGATACATCGTAGTGGACTACGATCCAGAAGTGATCGAACACCTAGAATCACAGGGCATCCGCCATGCGTACGGTGATGCCACCGACGAAGAGTTCTTAGACGAAATCAACGCCCATCAGGCAAACCTTATTGTCAGCACCATCACCGACCCTGAGACAAATCAAAACCTACTGCGCTACATTCGCCGCCATAATCCCAACGCAAGCTTTATCTGCCATGCAAATAATTACGATGCTGCCGCTAAACTATACGAACACGGCGCCAGCTATGTCAGCCTGCCGCATTACGTAGGGTCTGAGCGCGTTAGCAGCTTTATTCGCCGCCATGGGCTCGACCACGCCGCTTTGGCACAGTACCGCGACAAGCACTTAATAACTATTGGCCGGCAGGCATTGAAAGGATAAGTATGTGGGAAAATATCGGAAGTAGCGCTATTATTATTGCCGTCGGCATACTCTTCTTTTGGGTAGGGCCACTCATTATTACCTGGCTCATGTCGCATGTATTCGTTACTGCCTACCAGCGTACACTCCATAAAAAAGACTTAGAAAAGCGGCAGCGCACATTAAACGTACTGTTTGCGAATGTGTGGCGCATCGTGGTAGTCCTTGCTACAGCGTATGGCGTATTTGCGCAGTTCTTTGACTACAAAGCATTAGCCCCACTATTTGCTAGTGCCGGTATTATTGGCGTTGCCCTAGGCTTTGGCGCCCAAAGCCTAGTAAAGGACTTTTTATCAGGGGTATTCATTATCAGCGAAAATCAATTCCGCGTTGGCGACATTATCGAGATTGAAGGCTTTGGCGGCACCGTGGAGCGGATTGGCGTGCGTTCCACGGTTATTCGCGATGCGGACGGCAACGTCCACTACTTCCCTAACGGCATGGTGCAGCATGTTATTAATAAGACCATGGGCTACAGCATGGCGCGATTCACCCTTTCGGTTGCACCCGATGCCCGCATTGACGAAGTAGCCAAGATTATCGATAAAATAGGCCTTACCCTTGCTAAAGAACAAGAATGGAAAGATAAAATACTCGAAGCTCCGCATTTTGTAAGCGTGGGAGATTTTAACGCAACATCGGTAAATATTATCGTTACCGGCAAAGTACAGCCTTCAGACCAATGGAGTGTCGTAGCAGAAATGCGCCGCCGCCTATTAGAAAAATTTGAGACGGACGGTATTGCCATGGGTATTGGTGCCAGTGCGGTGGCCGCACAGGTTACACCCGGTAAAAAGCGCTAAACGGCTATTCGCCATTTTCTTGGCCGGCGCCCGCCACTACCTGTACAAGCGCAGTGTCCAACGCCTCAGTGTCAAAGCTATCTGCACCGACTACGCGCCGTGCATGGTTGCCGTACATCTTATCAAACGAATCAAATGCTTTTGCATCCAACTTGCCGCTAGCCGGGAACGAATCGTTTACTTGCCCACGTGAAGCCTCTTTTTGAATTGACTGATAGCCTGGCCGGCTCAAATCTACTTGTGCCGCACCGCTGCTATTGTACAGTCCAAGGGCTATGCACACTAATAAGAATGAGACGACTATCACACCGACGATTAGCACAAAAAATCGATGCTTTTGCCAAGCGGTCATCGCGGCAGCGTCAGTTCGGAGCTCTTCCATCGATATCATGTATTTGCCTCCGCTTGTTGCTCAGCCGATAGCGCTGCTGTGCGAAGCTCTTTTACCTGATTACTATATTGGGTGACTAGCTTACCCAGCTCATCCACCTTTTCCTTTACTAGCGCCCTAGCGTCGCGAGCCTCCACAATTGCATCATAAAACGCCACTGGCTGGTCGGTGCACTTTAGCTGAAGCGTCTTTAATAGCAACTGCTCATACTGCTGGTAGCGACTACGAAAAATATTTAAGTTATCATTAAACTCCACCGTTGTCTTAGCAAGCTCTACACCATTTAGCTTCATTAGCGCCACGCGGCTATTCATCGGTGCCATAAACTTTGTAGAAATCGTTTCATATTCTTGTCCCAAGTGCACGCGGCTCAGCGCATCATTGGTATGAATGCGTGTAAGCGTCGACTGAACTGCATGACAATTCAACTTTATAGCATTTAGATTATCATCAGATAGCAAATAAATGCCTTGCGGCTCTGCATAAACAACCGGCCCAGTAAGAAGAGCAAGCAGTGTGGCAGCAACCAGTGAAAAGCGTTTACGCATTCTATTTATTATCTACTACGCACCCCTATTTGGTCAAATTATTAAAAGTTACGGCCTATCTACTTTTGTAGGTATTTTCTTCGTTTTATTTTGGCTCATGTCGTTTATTAGAAAGGATCTTGTAAAGGATTTCTTGTGGCGCCTTTGTCTTTTGCTTCTTGTTCAGAACATACATAAACCGCTCCTGCTCCACCAGGATTATACTTTCCTGGCATCCAGTAGCTTGTCGGACCAACACCGAAAGAGGGTGGGTGTATCACGACAGGGATACCTCCACAGCGTATAGTATTGTAGCCAAATTTTATGAAACCCGTGAAGACTATATCTATGCTCAAAATAAGAGTTATTAGAATAGCTATAATAGCGTACCTTTTACTTATCTTTTTCTGCGTTTTATTTTTATCCATAGGCTTATTTGTAGACTCACTCCCACTAGATACCCTCCTTAATGGATGGCCGTGCGGTCTTCAACTCCTCAATAGAACAATAATACTCTGTTGAGATCACCCCACCCGGAAAGTAGTTCCCTGGGCGATCATACCAACTGCCACCACCCCAGTATGGAGACCAGCCTACTTTGACGGGCAGACCGCCACATTTCACTACATAATACCCAAAGCGTAGCATACCTGTAAACGTCAGATCAATTGTTAGCAATGCTAGTACTATTGCGACTGCTACAATCACCCGCTTTTTGCTTCGTTTTTTCTTCGACTTATCTTTATCCATAAGGTTATTCCTAGCCCCAGTATAGCACTTAATGCAATAGTGCCAGCTATTTGTAGGGCTGTATCGTGGCGCGCACCTATTCCTGCATCACCCTTAGTTTCCAAAAAGCTAGCTGCTTTATCAGTAGCTTGCCAATCTATGATATCTTCGTGGCTAGAATCAATATTTCCAGTATTTCTAGGCGCTATAACCGCCAGTGATTTGTCGGCTTTGACACTAATGGCGTCCTTTAGCCTTTCCACAGGGTTACTAATTTCCGGATCACAGCCATCATCAACTCCATCACCATCGTCATCGATACCGGCTGGCTGTAGATAAAGGCACTGGTCAACATCATTAGGCACACCGTCGCCATCCCAATCATTAGGGTCTTCGCCACGAACTTCGACAATCTTCCATAGCTTTATGGGCTCACCGTTCTGGTTGATCGATTCGATTTCTAGCGTGTGATAACCCGGTTTGATATGATCGGGTATTTGAATAGAGCCCGTATACCCGCCGTTGTTATTTGTGGTGAACGAGCCAAGTTCGGTTCGTTCAGAATACAGTAAAATAAACGATACCTGATTACTACCAAAGGTGTAGTCCAGTACCGTGAGTGGTATGCTAAGACCTTTCTGAATACTATCTGGTATAGTACCTTGCATAGCCTTTGCTCTGATTTGCTCTGTGATAGCCTTCTTGAAGTAGTCGGGAATGTCTAGCTCTGCATGCTGGCTGTTTGGGCAGCTCATGTAGGTATTATTTTTACATGTATAACTGAGTAGCGATGCATCGCCCGTTGCATTCCACACGGTATTTGCCATTAGTTCATGCCCGTAATAGTTAGGGTGAAAACTTTCGGCATTATCCCATAGGCCAGTGATGCCATTTACAGCCTTTTTACCATCCGAGCCGCAAAGTTTATGGTTACCTAAACTATTTTCGGTATTTATATATACAGCACCAGCCTCGCTGGCCGCCAAACGTACAATTTGGTTTAAAAACTTCGTACTTTCAGCTATCATTTCGCGCTCTGCTTTATCAAGCCGCACATTCAGCCCACACTGCATGTTGCCGGCCTTGTCATCCACAAATACGGGGTAGCCCAGGACGTACAACTGCATGTTGTTGTCACCGGCATTCTTCAGGTCCTTATACAAATTCACCAATTGCGGTTTTAAATCCAGTATCGCAAAAGCTACATTTGCCTTTTTGCCGTTATCTTTTGCATAGGAACATCTTGATGTCCATTCAGCAAAGGGACTGACACAGGCAAGAATAACTTTTTCGAAATTGACATCATTCCCGCCAGTCGTAATAGTCACCGCTTTCGGCCGGTACTTCTTCACAAATTCAATCTGCTTTTGCCTCCCTGGTATCATTTCATCAAGCGCGCGATTCTTAAGACTATCCTTACTAAGGCCCTGTAGCCGGTCATTTTGGCCTGAGTACGCCTGACCACTAGACTCATCGATGTCACTAGTCACCGCACCCGAGCATGCAACCGAACCCCACTTCCCTGGATTGTCCGTGTACGCATCACTCAACTCCATCCCACTTGCCAATATGTAAGGATATGACCGCTGACTTATATGGCACAGTTCCCGTGGAATACCTTTGTCCCTATCTCCCATTACATCGGTACCCTCTCGATAATAGTTACCGCCGTTACTACGTTTGCCCAGGTCGCCCTCACCGCTACTAAAGGAATCACCCAGTGCCAGGTACTCAAGTTGCGGCACTATAGACACACGATAAAATTTCCCAGAAGGTGACGCATTGTTGGAAGGATTCTCCGGCTCTAGAGTGATACTTCGCTCGTCATCGCTAAATCGTACCGAGAGCCAATAATCATAATTAACCCATTGTACTGCTTCATAGCCCGTAGTCTTGTCGACGAGTGCCGCGTACGAGCGTGATTTACAAACCTGGTGATTTACCTCAAGATTATAGTGGCAATCATCGGTATCCACGACGCTCCTACCACTTGCCATATATCGCCCACTCGCTGATACTGCTTCTATGGCATTACTATAGATTGTTTCTAGGAGCACAAAAGATTTGATTGTGCGATTCTCCACATTTATCTTATGCACTACTTCTTGCCCGTGCGATATACTTCCGTCGTCGTTGCTATACCTTGGTGCCTGCGTGATATAGAGGTATCGTCCGTTGGCCGCAACCATTTTCTGATCAGGCGTCCCTATACTGCTACGCAAAAAGGTGTGTTCTTGAGAAGCGCTGTAGTCGTATTTGTATGCCATGGTGCCATAGGTATTATCGGTACGCCTCACTACTAATTTACTGCTCACCTCTGGCGTAATTCTCACCACCGTCAGACCATCACGAATAAGCACCTCGACCAGTGTATCGGTTGCTGACACATATCTAGCATACTCAACTCGCTCGTCGGTATTTATCATTTGCTTATAGTATTTTTCGCCAGGCCTCTTTGCATACATTAAGCCCGAATACCACTCATCATTGCCCAGGTATACGCTACTATTTGCAAAGCTTAATTTATCGCTATGCACTATACAGGCCTGCCGCCCACCTACCGCAACTTCTCCATACCCATACTCTTCAATTGTTTCTATCTGTTCATTCTTACACTGGTCATAATAGGGCGTTCTTTGGGTTTCATTAATATACAGTTGTCCCGTCATCCAGTCCCTCTGCTGTATGGCGCTCGCTTGGTGCAGGATTAAAAACCCCGACACGATCGCTATCACAGCCGCAATAATATATTTCATTCGCCTCATACAAGCAGTAACGTCCCGGTCAGGCAAGCTCTACTTTCCTAGCTGCAGTAAGCCTGCTGCATCGCTCACCAGCTTGTCATGTAGCAATCCCGCCAGAGCTGCATCAAAGCGCTCGTCGGCGCCAATGACACTGCGGAGTGCGTCGCTATTCATGCTCCCGGCACTTAGTGCTTTTATAATCTGTCCACGCACCTCACGCACACTACCCTTTAATGGTGATTGCTTTTTGTAGTGACGGCTCTGCGATATATTGCGTACGCCTTGCGCCTTCAGCCAACTACCGTAATCCATCAGGCTTTGGTAGAACGCCCGAGGGTTTTCGCGGTCGATCGTGGCTTCAAGCAGCTCAATAATCTCTTTATCGTCTACCGCAAAGTTATCGGCGAAAAAGTGATGGATATATACGGTACGGACATTCGTTTCTACATATATAGTTGGATTGTTAAACGCATAGGCAAGTATGGCGCCGGCGGTATTTTTGCCCACACCAGGCAAGAGCAAGATATCGGCTTCACTTGTAGGGAATGCACCGTCAAATTCTTTCACGATCATCTGCGCAGCTTGGTGCAAAAACTTGGCGCGGCGATTATACCCTAGCCCCTGCCACAATTTCAGTACATCAGCCAGGCTGGCGGCGGCCAGGGTCTTCTCATCAGGAAATGCGGCTATAAATGCCTCAAACTTTGGCACTACGCGCGGTACTTGTGTCTGCTGCAGCATTAACTCGCTTACTAGCACATAATAGGGCCGGGTATCCTCGCGCCAGGGCATAGTACGATAGAGCTCCTCACCACGCTGGGCAAGCATACGCTGAAATTCTCTGCTCTCCATGTATACAATTATACAATGAGTGCTATGGAGCAGGTACTGTAGCGCCTATATTATCTACAGTTGCAGGATTATTGATATAGTTATTCGTCCAGGCGGCAAAACCAACGCCGTTGCCGCGGCTTGCCGGCCCAAACGCATTGATTGGCTCAAACCGATTATTAGTAACAATGATATTGGAGTATGTATTGGCGTTAAGCTGAGCCAAGCCAAAATTATATCCACCGCCTTTGAGTAAATTACCGTTCAATGTCACGTTATTAATATTACCCGCCTGCGCCTGAATGAGACAGGCGCCAGTATCGTTGCCTGATCGACAATCAAACAAGTTGTTGCGTACGGTAATCTGCCGCGTTGGCACTGTGGCATTCGTATAATCGCGAATAGTAAATCCATCAGAATGATTACCATCCGTTGCCGGGTCACCCCAGGCAGTCAAGCTAGTCACTACATTCGCTTCGATAATCGTGTCATCGTACTCGCCTACACCCATCACTGCAATGCCACTACCAAAATGCTTCACCAAATTACCCGTAATAGTGCCATACGCCTGAATACCACCTGACTGTCCTTGCTGTTGCTGGGTTAAGTCGCTACCGTCAATGGTACAATCCCGAATCACTACCGGCCCATTACCTGGCTGCACCGTATTAAAATTAAACGTCACCAAAGCCATGCCAGTCATATCAGTTGGCTTCACCAAACAACGTTCAATAGTAATATTACCATTAGACAAATCAAGCCCTTTGGTAATCTTTTTACCAATGATTGTTGCGCCGCCAGCTGGCTTGGCCGGGCCAGTATATACCGGTAAGTTTTCCCCGTTAATCCCATGCCTATTCAAGCCAGCCGCAGCTTCGGTGAGCTGCCAACCGTAAGCCGAATTTATTTGCGGTACCCCCACAATTCGCTGAGTGCGCATAGGCTGCCACGAGCCATTACTAGCCTTCGCAAATCGTGTCGTACCCGAGCTCTCTAAAATACCTGCTACTGGTGTATTCATTAAGCTCTGGATAGTTGCTTGCGATAGTTTGTCGTCATACCAACGGGCATCGTCAATCCTACCGTTCAATGGCTGGTCTTGTCCGCCCCAGTAAAGCGTACCCGTGGTCACCGGCCAGCCAGCACTAGTACCCACTAATACTCCATTTACGTACAGCGATGCCGTTTGTGCGCCACTCCCATTGTCCCAGTCGTTTGCGATGGCAATGTGATACCACGTACTCGTCGATAGCGTCGGCCCCGTAATAGTACCCTGGCCATTACAGCTTAGTACACCAAGCGCCGACACCGATACTGCCCAACTACCCGAGCCGCCAGTACGCGGTGCCTTAAAAATTTGCTGGCCAGCACCAGGTAAGTTATCCAGCCACACCCAGCACATAAATGTCCCTGTTGGGTAAAAGTTAAATTCCGATGGTATTGCTACTTGGGCACCAAGGCCGGTGCCAAGTACGGCTAAAGCGTTCTCAGTATGTCCACTGAACGACCAGCCAGGTACGTTTGTAGCGGAGCGATTGTTACCTGAGGTATCGACCGCCACAATGCCAGCACCCTCATTAAACGACCAAGAGCCCTGCAATGCCATAGTCTAGCTCCCATTCCAGTCCCACAAATCAACGCCATTAACTGCGTCGGGTGGCGGAACAGATTCACTTGCACCAATCCAGTGCACCATAATATCCGTGCGTGCTGTTGGCCGGGCTGGCCAGGTGCTGGTACCAGTATTATAACGAGCAAATAGCACACTACCCGACGGCAAGTCTGCAACGGTGATTGGGCCACCACCCCCGCCACCAGATGGTGCGGCGATCCATTGGGTATCATAATTAGTATTCGATGTTTTAGCCAGCACCTGCCCCGTCGTACCACCCGTTGGCACACCTACGCCGGCAGCTCCAGTGGCGCCCACTGGCCCTGTGGCACCCGTAGCCCCCACCGTACCAGCCGTACCTTGCGGGCCAGTAGGCCCAGGTACCGTTGAAGCTGCTCCGGAGGGACCAGTAGCACCGACTGC
>JBLMYW010000064.1:0-20902 GCA_050258515.1 Acidobacteriota bacterium
GCAAAATACAGTAAAGACACGGCCAATTGTAAGCCGCCCACCATGAGTGTATGTGAGCTCGCAACGGGTAATGTCATCACTATTAATAAATCGGACTTTGATAGTACAAAGCATTCTACGAACACGACAAATTGTACGGCGACCGACGATGAGAGCCCACCAATAATCACACCGTTGCCGTAGGCACCGCGCGTCAGCGCTGGCTTTAGGGGTTGGGAGGTTCCTTGACGGATTGATTCCGGCAAGGAACCGGGAAGGGCGAGCCCTTACCTGCTATAATATGAGCATGATTGCTCATATTATAGGCAAAATAGCAGAAAAATTTGGCGGTGCAGTAATCGTAGATGTATCTGGCGTAGGGTATGAAATTAACGTAGCCGCGGGTGATTATGATGCCGTGACGCTAGATCAGCAAGTTAAGTTTTACACCTACCATCATATTCGCGAGCAGAGCCAAGAACTCTTTGGCTTTAGCAGCTTAGCGGGTAAAAAGCTGTTTGAAATGCTAATTACCGTGCAAGGCGTGGGGCCAAAAGCTGCGCTTGCGATTCTTAGCCTTGATGTTGCAGAAAATGTGCGTAACGCCATTGCGAATGCCGATAGTATCTACCTGGCTAAAGCGAGCGGCGTCGGTAAAAAAACCGCCGAACGCATAGTGGTCGATTTGTCCGACAAAGTGGGTATGCCAATTATCTACAAAAAGCAAAACCCAGTGCAGACAGAGCTAAACACAAGTGATGAAGCCCTTGAAGCCCTCATTGCACTTGGCTATAATTTAGCCGATGCTACCAAGGCGCTTGAGGGAGTTGATACTGCCCTGCCGACCAGTCAACGCGTGCGCGAGGCGCTAAAAGGCTAAAATGTATGGCAATTGAACGAATTATAGATACCAGTACACATGACGATGATAGCGACGAGCAGATTATTGAAGTTACGCTGCGCCCGCAGAGTTTTGGTGAATATATCGGCCAAGAGCGGCTGAAGAAGAACCTGAAGCTCGCGATCGAAGCGGCTAAAAAGCGGGGTGAACCCATTGACCACGTGCTGTTATACGGGCCGCCAGGGCTTGGTAAGACTACCATGGCTAGCGTGATAGCCAACGAAATGGGCGTGGGCCTGCGTATTACCAGCGGCCCGGCAATCGAGCGGGCAGGTGACCTGGCGAGTATTCTGACCAACCTGCAAGACGGCGATATTTTGTTCATTGACGAAATCCACCGCTTGTCCCGCGCAGTTGAGGAAGTGCTGTATAGCGCAATGGAAGATTTCAAGCTAGATATTGTGATAGGCAAGGGGCCGGCGGCGCGCAGTATTCGCCTAGACTTGCCTAAGTTTACGGTGATTGGCGCGACTACGCGTACCGGCAGCTTGGCGGCACCACTACGTGATCGCTTCGGGCATATCTACCGGCTAGAATTTTATACGCATGATGAAATCGGCAAGATTATTAAACGCTCAGCAAGTATTTTAGAGTCGCAAATTGATGATCAGTCCGCTATGCTATTATCTACTAGGGCTCGCCTAACGCCGCGCATAGCTAACCGCTTGTTTAAGCGTGTGCGCGACTTTGCGGACGTAAATGGCGATGGTATCATTGATACTGTCATGACTGAAGGCGCATTAGAAATGATGGAAATCGACGAGCTGGGGCTTGATTCGGCGGATCGGAACCTACTGGCAAGCATCCTCGAGCACTACGGCGATAGGCCGGTAGGGCTCAATACTATCGCTGCGCTGACGGGCGATGAGATGACAACCATTGAGGACTTTTACGAGCCCTACCTGATACAGATTGGGTTTATTGAACGCACGCCGCGCGGGCGGCAGGTAACCGCGAAAGCAAAACGCCATATCGGTAAATAGTCTGCCCATGGTAAAATATAAGGCATGAATCAGGATAGCGAGCCACAGAACCCAGAGCAACCAGTTGCCTATGATGCCGAAGGGCGTCCCCTCTATGCTGCGCCTCAAACGCAGCCGCCTGCCGCGCCAGCACAGGTAGTGCACTTTACTCGTGCGATTAATCCTGATAAGCCAGAGATTAGCGAAGAAGTGAAGCGCAAACACGAAGAGTCGGCAACGCGCTACCCACTACTCAACTTAAGCGACGGTGAATATGTTATTAGCGCAGTACGCCGCCACCCCATAGGCCTTGTGGGGCCAGTGCTTGTCACTGCGCTATTGGTATCATTACTGATGATGGGGTTATTTAACTACGATGCCGTTACGCAAGCCCTTGGTTTTGCTGAGCTACCTGATTTTGGGCCGATATTACTCGGCGGAGTACTCGCTATATTACTAGTGCTGGTAGGCGGCTATATTGCTATATGGGTATATCAAAACAACCAGTTTTTCTTAACAAACGAAAGCGTTATTCAGGAAATCCAAGTGAGCTTATTCGCACGCCGTGAACAAACGGTGAGTCTAGAGAATATCGAGGATGCCAGTTATCACCAACGGGGTATCTTGCAAACAGTATTAGACTATGGTTCAATCCGTCTCAGCACTGAGGGTGATGAAACGACATATCGATTTAGCTATGTCGCTAGCCCTAAGCGTCAGATCGCTATCTTAAATAATGCTGTTGAAGCTTTCAAACATGGTCGCCCGGTCGGCGACTAAGCACTACGAGTGATTGCGATTCTTTTTTATGTAGTCACCTTCGCGCTCCATTTGAGCCCGTAGTGTGTAGCCGGTACACTTGCCGTCGGTAGTGCAATCAATCGGCTCGTAGCGGTAGTCCGCTTCAGCCTCACCCATTTTAGTACCGTACGGATCGGTAAATAGGCTCGGATCCATGGCGCGGAGGGTCTTGCTATCGATGCTAGAGGGATAGTAGCTGTGTTTAGTGTAATATACCTCTTCAAGATTGTAGTACATCGCATTGATGGCAACTTTTCTCGTGTCATCACGTTCTACCGAGTCAATCCGTGCTTTCTCGCTGAAGAATAGCCAGCCACCTGCGATTAAAATGACGATAACGATAAGGAGTTCAATAACAGTAAAGCCGCGCTGTTTCATACTCGTATTATACCACTTATGGGCGTGGCTAAGTATGAAAAGTGTTATAATAGAATGAGAACAGAAGGGGGAGTATAGAATAATGGCAAAAAAGACCGAGAGTAAGACAATGGCCGAAAAACCGACTGCCGACGAGGGTAAACTAAAGGCGCTGGGCCTGGCGATGGATCAGATTACCAAGCAATTTGGCGATGGTTCGATCATGAAGTTGGGTGAGGCGAAGAAAGTAGACGTGGAGCTGCTGCCAAGCGGTGCGTTGAGCCTTGATATTGCATTAGGCGGCGGATACCCTAAGGGTCGTATTATTGAGATTTATGGGCCAGAATCAAGCGGTAAAACGACACTGACGCTGCATGCGATTGCCGAAATGCAAAAGCAAGGCGGCACGGCCGCATTTATTGATGCCGAGCATGCGCTCGACCCGGCCTATGCTAAGCGCCTAGGTGTTGATACCGATAACCTGCTGGTAAGCCAGCCAGACAACGGCGAGCAAGCGCTTGAAATTGTGGAAACGTTGGTACGCTCTAATGCAGTCGACCTCATTGTGGTTGACTCTGTGGCGGCACTGGTGCCACAGGCCGAAATTGACGGTGACATGGGCGATAGCCACATGGGCTTGCAGGCTCGCCTGATGAGTCAGGCATTACGCAAGCTGACAGGTATCATTAATAAGTCTAAGGCAACGGTTATCTTTATTAACCAGATTCGTATGAAGATCGGCGTGATGTTCGGTAACCCCGAAACAACGACGGGTGGTAACGCCCTGAAGTTTTACGCGAGTGTGCGTTTAGATATCCGCCGCACCGGGCAAATCAAAGAAGGCGAAGAAATCATTGGCAACCGCACTAAAGTGAAGGTGGTAAAGAACAAGATCGCCGCACCGTTCCGTACCGCCGAATTTGACATCATGTACAACGAAGGCATTTCAAAGACCGGCGATGTGCTAGATCTCGCTGTCAACCACGGTGTGGTGGGCAAGGCTGGTGCGTGGTTCGATTACAATGACGCCAAGATCGGCCAGGGCCGCGAAGCGACCAAGAAGTATCTGAAAGAAAACCCAGACGTACTAACCGAAATCGACGGTAAAGTCCGCGAAAAGGTAGCAGCCGAGGACGAGTAAATGAGTCAAGTGACACTACGTGATGCCTGGGGTAACTTGGCGGTTACGGTTTCGTGCAAGGCGATCGTACTTGATGGTGATAATGTATGGCTAAGGAAGAACGAGCGTGATGACTGGGAGTTACCGGGCGGTAGGCTTGATGAGGGTGAGCAGCCGGAGGCAACGATAGTCCGAGAGATACGCGAGGAGCTAGGTGTCGCGTTGCAAGATCCTCGGCTACTTGATGTGTATATTTGGCAAAAAGACTTTGGAACGACCACTCATGTGGAGTTGGTGACATTTGTGGGTGTGGCTGGCGATCAAGTCGGAGATGTGGAAGTGATGGGCGAAGCTGGTATAGCGGAATTTCAAACCTTCACCATTGGCGAGGCATTACGGTTAGATAATCTCCCCGAGCCGTATAAGCGCGCGCTCAAGAAGTTATGAAAATCACAGCTATCGGTGCGCAGGTTCGTAATCCGGACCGAGTTAACGTATCGGTAGATGGGAAGTTTCGGTTTAGCTTGGATATATTTCAGCTGACTGAGCACGGGGTAAGGGTCGGCAAAGAATATAGCGAAGAAGAGTTGGCCGTACTGGAGAGTGAAAGTAGTTATGGTAAGCTTTACACTAAGTCGCTGGAATATTGCATGCTGCGGCCGCATAGTAGCCGCGAGATGCGTGACTACTTGTGGCGTAAGACTCGTGAAACCAAGTACAAGAGCCGCAGTGGCGAGCTAAAAACTCGACCTGGTGTAGCGCAGGAAATTGCGACAAGAGTATACGACCGCTTGGTAGAAAAAGGCTATATTGACGATGAGAAATTTGCCCGCTGGTGGGTAGAGAATCGTAATTTGCGTAAGGGTACCAGTAGGCGTAAATTGCAGGCTGAGCTTCAAGCAAAAGGTGTAGCATCGGCTGTCATAGCGGCGATGCTGGAAGATTCTCATCGAAATGATGAGGATGAGCTAGCTAAAATTATTGCTAAAAAGCGTGCGAAATATCCTGATGAGCAAAAGTTGATTGCCTACCTGGCTCGCCAGGGGTTTAGGTATGATGACATAAAGAGTGCGCTTCAGGAAGAGCAGTAGAATTACTTTCGATCGACTGATTCTTGTGCAGGCTTAGACTTACGGAACGGATTAACGTAACTGCCGACGACTTCATGCAGCTCTGGCTCAGGTGCTTTTGCCTGGCTGTGCACGACGATAGCGTCATTGTTTATTTCAATAATTTGCGAACGGTGAATAAGCAGCTCGGTATCGTTCAGGCTTTTAAGTAGTGGGCGCCGAACGGTCAGCTGCTGGATAATAAAGCCACCTGTTTCAAGGGTAAAGTCTATAATTTTACCAAGCTTATGGCGCTTTTCATCGATCACGGGCATGCCTAACAGGCTAAAATGCCTATCATATACATCTTTCAGCTTCATTACATCGTCCGGGTGAATAAATTCGTCACTGGAATCAACGATGAATCCTAAGTCGCTAAACTCGCGTACGTCGGCAACCCGTAACAAGTTGGGCGCGGAGTTATCAAGCGACGCACCTGCAACTTCGTAGGCAAGCACAGCTAAGGTGCCAGGGTCAATTACTGCCCGCTTGGTACGAGCAATCTCACTTCCCGTCTGAATACCCATTATCGGTGCGTTAGTGAGTGCAGATCCAAGTAGTATCATCTCCGGTTATCCCTCAAACGGATTAGTGCGACCTGGGGGCAAGACGAGCGGTGTGCTCGCATCGTCTGTGCTGCGCAGGTCTTTAATCTTTTCAATAGTTTTTGTATCAAATGTGGTAGTGGGTAAGGTTGTTTCGGCTGATTGCGAGCTAACAACCGTTTGATAAAGGACAAATGTGGCAGCAGAGAGCCCGCCGACAACAAGCAGTACAAATATAATGATGTGATATCGATGCATGAATCGCGATATGCCACGTGAAATTTGCTGGGGATTGAGTGATACGTCTGTTTTCATTATCGTATGTATGCCTCTATCGTAAGCGTGTCGCTTGTTATACTGCCCTGAGCTTGCTCGCTAGATTGCGATAAGCCAACTTTGGAAATCTGCATACGGAATAAGCTTTGTTCAATTAGATGGATGAACTTTATCATGGAGGGGTAGCTCGTAGGGTTCTTTATAGTAACCGTGGCAGTGGTAGACTTAACGTTGGTGGGCGAGGCTGAAGCCAAAGGAGCTGTTGTGTCGGCTGACGGTTCGGATGTTCCGGCCGTTGGTGTGGGCGCCGCCGATACAGCAGTGCTTACCGGGTTATCAAAGCTGATATTTATGATTTGGATGCCGGCTTCCTCGGCGTATTTATTGATATCACTAATAATCTGGTCTTGGTAAAGATACGATTTGCTTTCTGAGGCCAGCTGGTCAGCCCTGGTTACGGCATCGTCATTGGCCGCTAAGAATTTTTCAGTTTTTGCAAGGTTTTCCAAGCTTGAACGACTCGCCTCTGCTTTAGTGGCAATCTCTTGCGCAGAAGTCGCATGGGTTTTGAGCTGGCCATAGCCGTAGGTAAATACACCGACACCCGCGCCTGCAAGCAATAAGAGCAGAACAATAAGGATGGCGCGGAGTTTGACTGGGGTTAGAGATTGAGTTTTCATTGTGCTAAGGCCGCCTTTGCGTAGGTGATATTGTATGTCGCTGTGTATGGATAATTTCCTGCTGATTCGGATACGGCAACCGACTGGAAGCTTACAGACATAAATAATGGCGTCGTATCATTTATTTTGGCATTCTGCAGAGACGTTTTCACATCGATTGCTTTTTGATACGAAGTTGTTTTGACGATAAGCGTAGTGGGCGTGCCAAATGTTGCCGGGTCAATAGCGAGCGTATCGATAACTGTGCCGCTAGGGAGACTTCGAGCGAGTGAAAATATAAGATTGGTATAGGGTACTTGCTTATCGAGGATATACTTTGCGGTTGCAAGATTAGAACGGAATGCCTCGGCCTTTTGGCGCGTGGGGGCATACCCAGCTGTCTTGGCTTCGTTATCTTGAATAACAGTTTCGTTTTGCGACTTGCCAAGATCAACAATAAAAGACATCCCGGCTATTTCTACCGCAAGAACTGCTACGATAACCCCAAGCAATATCGTATAGCGTAATAATAGGGAATTGGTGCGCGATGCGATAAGCTGCTTTTTATCATCAGGAGGAAGCAGATTGATCATTTCCATACCTCCTCGGGAGATACATATGCCAGGCCGGCAACAGCTATATAGCGTGGCCGGAACTGCTTATTGGGTTCGGCGAGATGACCAAAGTCAAGTTTCTGCCACGGTACCGCAACGCGGGCAGGCATCACGAGTTCATTTGTGAAATACTCTCCGACTCCAGGCACATTAGCACCACCACCTACAATAAGCACCTGTTCAATTTTGCGATCGGTAGCGATACGCTCGTTGTAGTAACGGATCACTTTGCGCACCTCAGTAGCAATACGGCCAAGGCTTGGGGCAAGCGCCGTGGTAATCTTGGCTTGGCGTGGCCCCGGTGCGAGGCCATTGAGTACCTTGTATTGGTGGGCATTCTCTAGGGCGATATTAAGCTTTTTGGCAATATCAAGGGTAAAGGTATTGCCGCCAATGCCTATGCTGCCGGTAACACGGATAACGCCACCGTCAAGGATGGCGATGTCGGTGCTGGCAGCACCAATATCTATAATAAGGGTTGACAGGTGGCCTTCTTCGGTGGCCTCGAGCACACGGGCTACCGCATTAATGCTTGGTTCGGCGACGAGCGGCTGCAAGCCGGCGCTGCGTACAGCAGTCAGACAGGTATCGACAAGTGTTCGGGGTACGGCTGACATAATAACCGTTACTGAGTCTTTATTTCGCTCGATAATATCGTAATCAAGATAGAGAGATGAAAGCGGAATGGGAATATATTGGTCAACTTCTACCTCTACGGCGCTGGCGATATGCTTTTCTTCGCTGGCGGGTAGCGTAAATGTACGCGAATAGGTGCGTCCAGTCGGCAGTCCTATAGCAACATGGTCAGAATTAAGCGATCCGACGATGTTTTGCTTAAGTAATGCCCTGATATTGTCAGCAAGATATGTGTCATCGGGATTTTCTAGTGATGCCTGAACCTTCAGCGGATCAAGATCAAGCGAGCCATATCCTAAAACAAGCCAACGTTTCGGATCGATCGCCATCACTTTGACGCCCGTTTGGCTAATATCCAGTCCGATAAGGGTTTTCTGTTTATAGAATAATTTTGACATATGTGCCCACTGTAGAGATTTCTCTACTATAATTATACCATGAGCACGATGGTTAAGCGCTAAAAACTATCCCTTTACGCTTTGTGCCAAGCCGGCAATCGGCCCCATTACGCTGGCCGCAATCAGGCCGACCATCGACCCCATAACCAGAATCATAACCGGCTCAATAATAGAGCTCAGGCCGTCGATCGCAACATCAACTTCCTCTTCGTAAAAATCAGCCACTTTTACGAGTATCACGTCGGTCTGCCCTGTTTCTTCGCCTACGGCGAGCATCTGCGATACGATAGGGGGGAATAACGGATTATTCTCGATAACGGCTGAAAGATTTTGCCCATTTTTTACCGCCTCAGCTGCATCAACTAAGGCCTTTTCGTAGACCACATTACCCACGGCGCGCGCCGTGACGTTAAGCGATTCAAGCACCGCTACACCGGCCCCCATTAGTGCCGAAAAGGTGCGCGCAAAGCGGGCAACCGCCACTTTTTGGATAATTGGCTGTATCATGGGGATCTTTAGTACGAGCGTATGGAGTACTTTTTTACCAGGTGGGGTCTTAAGCCAGCGATTAAGTAGCACAATACCTGCGATTACGACTGGGAGAAGGAATAGTCCGTACTGCACCAGAAAGCCGCTAATAGCGAGCATGGCTTCAGTGAGCGGAGGTAATTTAGCCTCTTCGCCACCCAAGTCTTTTAGTATCTTGCCAATCTGGGGAATAACGAAAAGCATCAGGCCAAAAAATGCGATGATAGTAATAGCCACAAGTACCATAGGATAGGTCATGGCACTCTTGATTTTTTTGCGCATGGTAGCATTTTTCTCTTGTTGGGTGGCGAGACGCTTTAGAATTTCGTCCAAAATACCGGCAGCTTCGCCTGCGCGCACCATATTCACATATACATCGCTAAAGGTGTTAGGGTACTTACTGAGGGCATCGGCAAATTGCGAGCCGCTCTCTACATCTTTAATAATGCCATCGAGGATAGCCTTAAGCGCTTTGCTAGTGGTGTGATCGCGTTGTGAGCTGAGTGCGCGCAGAATGGGCACGCCGGCTGATACCATTGCGCTTAGCTGGCGCGTAAACATGACGGTATCATCACTTTTTACTTTATTCGCACCAAAAAAATCGAGTGTTGTAAATGAATTCTTTTTTTGATCAGCTGCTTCACGCAAGCTGAGTGGCGTTAGCCCTTGCCGCGACAGTGTTGCGAGTGCATTCGATCGATCAGTGGCATCGACACTACCATTGACGGTCTTTTTTTCAGCGTTGGTGGCTACATATTGAAAGTTCGGCATAGATTATTCTCTTGTGACTCGCAATACTTCTTCCAGGGTCGTGTTACCGCGTAGCGTCTTTACAAGGCCGTCGGTTTGCATGGTAGTCATGCCGTCTACGATAGCTTGGTCTTGGATCTGCTCGCTGGTAGCGCTCGAGGTAATGAATTTTTGGATAGCACTTGTAACACCCAGTACTTCGTAGATGCCAATGCGGCCCTTGTAGCCAGTGTGGCTACATTCATCGCAGCCTTCGGGGTTAGCGCGCCACAGCGAGACGATAGTAGATTCGTTAGTGCCCAACGGCGTATCTTCGCCTACCTTTTGTTCGACAGCTTGTAGCTCTAAGCTGTGAATGTATTCGAATGTTTGATCCTCACGCAGGTTAAAGAGTTTTACGATCTCGATAATTTCGGCTTCCTCGGGAGCATATTGCTGGCGGCAATTCATACATAAACGGCGCACGAGACGCTGCCCGACGACTGCCTTAACGGTACTTGCAATCAAGAAGGGCTCAATGCCCATATCAAGCAGGCGTGGCAAACAGGTCGCTGCGTTATTGGTGTGGAGCGTGCTGAAGACTAGGTGGCCGGTTAGTGCCGCCTGTACGCCAAGGTTGGCAGTTTCGCCATCGCGGATTTCTCCCACCATTATGATGTTCGGATCTTGGCGGAGTAGGGCACGAAGGCCATTGGCAAAGGTCATTCCTGCTTTAACGTTCGTCTGGGTCTGGTTGACGCCGGGGATTTTGTATTCTACCGGATCCTCGATAGTAGAGATATTAACGTTCGGTTTATTCAGCATCGTCAGTACGCTAAAGAGACTCGTAGACTTACCGCTACCCGTAGGGCCGGTAATAAGCACCATGCCATTGGGCTCGGTAACTGCTTCGCTAATGACGCTGAGGGAGTGACCCCAATACCCAAGCTGTTGCAAGGTTACCGCTTGGTTTGATTCATCCAAAATACGCATTACCACTTTTTCGCCGTCGGACACGGGTAGCGTAGAGACGCGCAGCGCATACTGTTTTCCGGCAATTTTTATCTTAAACCGGCCATCTTGTGGTACGCGGCGTTCGTCAATTTTTAAGTTTGACAGGATTTTAATACGGCTAATGAGTGCCCCAAGCACGTTGCGCGGCAGCTGGTTCACCTCTTTTAGCACGCCGTCGATACGGTAGCGAATTTGCACGAAGTTTTCGCGTGGTTCGATGTGAATATCGGAGGCCTGGGAACGAATAGCGTATTCGAGCAGTAGGTTGACGGTCTGGGCAATTGGCGAGTCTTCGGCAACATCAGCTTCTGACACTTGTTGTGCTGAGCCGTCATCCTCGCGCTGGATGTCAATAACTTGGTTTAACTCTTCGTTAACATCGCCGCGGTAATTTTCAAGGCACTGCAGGATATTGCTATGGGGTGCGATATAAATTTTAGTGTTTGAGCCAATTTCTTTCTCTATGAAGTTAGTGGCCTGAATATCATCTGGGTCATCAAGCGCTAAGTGGATCAAGCCGTCTTCATCAATTTGAAAGATAACGGCATTGTACTGGCGGGCAATACGCTCTGGAATACGGTTTAAGGTGTCGCTAGGGATATCTTGGGGATTGATTTCTATGTAGGGAATATCAGCGTATTCGGCATAAAGTTTCGTAAGTCCTGCTTCATCGATGAGCTTGCTGGCAAGTACTGTGTCTTGTAGCGACTGTGATGAACGAACCGCCTCTTCCCTAAGAGGGGCAATCTGCTGCTCGGTTGCAACTTTGTTGCCGATAAGCAATTTTTCTAATGTATCATCTAAAATGCGCATACCACTTATGCTTTATTGTACCGCAAGTCGTGCCTATATACTAGGGGTAAAATATGGTATAATTACCGCTATGGAATTGTCAGTTACCTCTGCAGATGCGATGAAAACCTTAGGAGCAAAAATTGGTGTGCTTGTTCGTGGTGGCGAAGTAATTGAGCTAATAGGTGATATCGGGGCTGGTAAAACTACTTTTACGAAAGGATTTGCTGCTGCGCTTGGAATTACCGAAGATATACAGAGCCCGACATTTACTATTAGCCGAGTGTACGATGCGCCGGAAGGTATTCGGTTGGCCCATTACGACTTCTATCGCCTGAGTGAGCCTGGCATTATGCGTGCTGAACTACAAGAAGCAGTACAAGACCCTGCGACGGTGACGATTATTGAATGGGCTGATGTTGTGGCAGATGTGCTTTCGGCTGATACGCTGCGAATTGCTATTACAGCAACAGGCGAGGAGCTGCGGAATGTTGAGCTGGCCGCAGGCGGAGAACGCAGCCAGCAATTACTGGATGGATTACGATGATTTTATTGTGGGATAGTAGCGATATGACCGTGCGCTTAACCGTAACTGATGGCGAGGTAACGCATGAGTACGAATGGCTAGCAGGGCGCGAGCTGGCGCGCGATATGTTGGCGTACCTGCGCGATCAATTGGCTGTACACGGAAAAACGTTTGCCGATATTCAGGGTATTGGTGTGTTCCGCGGCCCGGGCAGCTACACGGGTCTGCGTATTGGCCTGACCGTGCTTAATACGCTTGCTTCAGCCCGCCGTATTCCCATTGTGGGTGCCACGGGCAGCACTTGGCGGGATGAGTGTGCTGCACGACTGAATGACGGGCAAGACGATAAAATTGTCCTGCCGGAATATGGCGGCGAAGCCCACGTGACTAAACCGCGAAAATAGCTTGCCAGCCCCCTGCCCGTCACAGTACAATGGTAAGTAGCTCTAGACTATTAGAACTCTGGGGGCTACCGATACTAAACCGAACAAACTTCTGGTGCTTTTGATACGCGATTTACAGAGTGATGAACACGCTCTGGAGTGCCAAGAAAGGAAACAATATGATAGAAGCTATAATTGCCGCAGTAGTTGGTGCTGTTCTTGGTATTGGCGGAAAATTCGCCTACGACAAGCAGCGTACCACTAAAAGTAAGAGCGATGCCGATAAAATTGTCGCTCGCGCTGAAACCAAAGCAAGTGAGATTGTGCTAAGGGCAAAAGATGAAGCCCTGAAGCTAGAGCAAGAGCGTCGTCGCGAAATGCAAAAGGTGGAAAACCGCTTGGCTGATCGCGAAACCAGCCTTGACCGCAAGCTAGATGAACTAGATAAGCGTGCTGAAAAGTTGCGCAAAGAGGAAGATGAAGTCGAATCCTTAAAGAGTGAAATTCGCGAAATTCGCGCCCGCCAGCAAGAGAAACTGGAAAAGATCGCCGGTCTAAAGAAAAAAGATGCCGCTGAAAAGCTGATGCAGATGACCGAGCGGGATATTAAAGACGATCTAAGCGGCCTTGTAGCTAAGCTGCAAAAAGAGGCAGTTGATGATGCTGAAGAGCGCGCTCAGCTTGCCATTGTATCAGCCATGGAGCGCATGGCTAGCGAAGTGACTGCCGAGCGCACCGTTACTGCCGTTAAGCTGCTTGATGATGAGATGAAGGGGCGCATTATCGGCAAAGAAGGCCGCAATATTCAAGCCATGCAACGTGCTACTGGCGTGGACTTTTTGGTAGATGACACACCTGGCATGGTGGTGCTCAGCTCGTTTGACCCAATTCGCCGACAAGTGGCGCGCATCGGCCTTGAGATGCTGATGAAAGACGGTCGTATTCACCCTGGCCGTATTGAGGAAGTATTTGCCAAAGCTGAAAAACAGATTGAAAAAGAGGTGGTGCGTGCCGGTGAAGACGCCGCGCGCGAAGTGGGTGTAACTGGTATTCCAAAAGATCTTCTACGCCTGCTGGGCGAGCTAAAGTTCCGTACCAGCTATGGCCAAAATGTGCTGATGCACAGTACCGAAATGGCGCATATGGCGGGGCTGATTGCTGAAGAGATCGGTGCGAATGTGCGCGTGACGAAGACTGCTACATTACTGCATGATATTGGTAAGGCGGTGACGCACAAAGTAGAAGGCAAGCACCATCACATTGGTGCCGAACTGGCACGTAAGGCCGGTATGTCGGATGAGATTGTTCACGCTATTGAGGCGCATCATGATGATATCGAGGCGACAACAGCCGAAGCCCTGGTAGTACGTGTATGTGATGCGATTAGCGCCGCTCGCCCAGGCGCGCGTAACATTAGTGCTGAAAACTTTGCTGAGCGTATGCGTGACCTAGAGAATATTGCTACTGGCTTTGGTGGTATCGACAAAGCGTATGCGATTAGCGCTGGCCGCGAAGTGCGCGTGATTGTGCGCCCGGAAAGCATCGATGATTTATCGGCAATCAAGCTGGCGCGCGATATTGCGACTAAAATTGAAAGTACTATGCAGTACCCGGGTACTATTAAGGTAAACGTGATCCGTGAAACGCGCGCAATAGAATTCGCCAAATAGCATGACACGCCCATTCACAGATACAGAAACGATCACCTGGATGTCGACACTAGAAAAGCGCATGTCTAGCGCAGCAATCGCTTTATATGATGCTACGGGGCGTGTCTTAGTGGTAAAAGCCCACTACAAACATTACTGGTCGTTCCCCGGCGGGGTGGTTGATGCCGGTGAAACGCCTCGCCAGGCCGCTGTCCGTGAGACTAAAGAAGAAGTAGGGGTAGCGGTTGAGACTGACGCACTTGCCTTTTGTATGGTAGTCGATCGTGTAAGTACTCTTGCGCAGACGTATCAATTTATCTTCGAGCAGCAGATTAGCGCTGCTAGCCTTGATACTGTTGCAATCGATAATAGCGAAATCGAGGCGTATGCGCTGGTGACCCGCGACGACATTATCAATGGCGATCGTTACTATTCGGAAACGACAAAAAAATGGGCCGAGGGATATACGGGCTATATGGAGCAACAGTTTGGCCCGCATCAACAAGGTGATATTTAGTTCGTTGTCTGGCTGTCGCCGCCCAGTGCCACTTTGCCCATAGGCGAAGCGATTATAACAATTCGCCCCGCTTCCGAGCCGCCAAGCTCGCAGCTATAGAGGGTTAGCTTTGCCGTATCGCTTGCAGCTTCAATTTCTGTTTGGGTAGGTTTTACGTCGAATATCTTATCAATTTTGTATGCATAGCGTGTACCACGGTGATCGACAATAATCTTGTCATCAACTACCAGCTGGTCAATACGGTAAAACGGCGACTTCTCCACGGTACCTTGTGGGGTAGGCTGAATGCTAAAGCGATGCGCTGCGATAATAAAATTGCCGCCATCTGCCGGATTACCTCGGCTAGGGTGGCGCCATTCTGCCCCTCGGTCAAGCGCCGCTTCACCTGGTGCATACGGAATATTTACCCCTAATTTAGGGATAACAATGCGGTTTTCGCTAACGGTCGGTTCTGGCAGCTCGGCGACAACAATTGGCCTTTGGGCGATTACCGGGGCGATAGCCGGTGCCGCCACAAGTGTTAGCAGGTATGCACCACCTAGCAACAGCACTATCGCAATAACGACAGTAACTCCTCTTAGTGGCTTTTTGCTTGAGTTTGATCCACGGATTGTAAGCATAATTACTATACCTTAGTTTACCATACCGTACCGCGGTCGATCTTAGACGCAAGTACAATAATTTGCTGGATAGCAAAATAAACGAGTGAGCCGAGTGCGCAAAAAAGGGCGACAGTCCATGTAGCAATTTGCGGGATAGTACTGCTGGTAGTAACAAGCAGCAGTACTAGTAATGGCACGATAATCGCAACTAGTTTTATTACTAGGATGATGTTGTATGATAATTTTTTGCGCTGGGTAGGGCTCATTTTTTTATGATGGGTTACGGCTGGCAGCACGACGGTGGCGGCTGTTTTGGTGAGTGTCGCTGCCTTTTTGCCAATGCTGCGCGGTAAGCGTGCTAGTACGATAATGGTTGCCACCAAAATAAGTACCGTTATAGCGATAGCAATAATGGTGACGGCGGGCGAAAATACAGGTGCGATCTCGAATGCTTGGGATTGTGGCGGAGCGGTTTCTGCTGGCAGTAGAAATTCAGGACGATCGACAAGTAGCGGATAGCAAAGTAATAGGGTTGACCACGCCCATTGAAAAATAACTGATATGTATCCTAATGCGCCAAATGCATTGGCAATACCAGTCACTTTAGTAGACGATGTTGTGCTCATTATTCTTATGGTAGCAGATTGTTTATATGTCGGCTAGCAGGAGGGTTCTGGATAGATTCTGAGTGTTAAAAGCAATACCGACAAAGTATCGTCTAGGGCGTAGCAAGATTGTGCTGAACTGTGTCTAAGAAATCTTCGGCACTGGCCAAGCCTAGTAACTGATCGCGAGTAATGGTTGCATGAGCTATGCGGTTATATTGTTGGGCGCGGTGTGCTAAGAGGGTAGGGTACAGTCGGCGTAACGCTGCCTCGGGCAGCTCGCCATCTAGCGGCTGGTAAATATCGCCCCATACAACTGGTTTGGGGTGGGCAAGGTATTGTCGGTACAGTTCTTGTTGCATATCAGGGTTTGCGGCCAAGTGGATAATGGTGGTATGTTGGCGCAAAGCCTGTAGTAATTCTGGATCAAGGTGCACTACGCTGCCAGTTGTGTCTACGACGGTGTTGCCTTGGGGCGTCTCCTGATGCCATGTCAGTGCATCTTGCAGGGCTTTGGCTTCAAGCTGGAGGTACCGTTGCTGATTGGCGGCAAATTGTGGCGCGTAAGGCTGCCCCATCCAGCGTGCTACCTCAGCTAGGCCACCCATGTAGCCATGGTTTAGTAGCTCTGGAGCTAATTGTTGTTCTATCTCATCATCGCAGCCGTATATACTAAAGCCGCTTTCTGCCAATCGTCCTGCCCATAGCGATTTGCCGACATTCGACATCCCTACAAGTGCCAGCGCAAGCCGGCCTTGCTCGCGCTGGCGGGTAAACTGCTGGTACCGTAGCCGCTCTTTCATGTCTGTAGTATGACCTCTACCTCTGTAAAGTGCAAGCATAAGTGCATTGCCTATGCCCCCTAACATCCCTATACACCACCCCTGGTTTTTTTCATCGCAGTAGTGTATACTATTAGGTATTCCAATGTCCTTGTCGGGGTGTGGCGCAGTTGATAGCGCGCGCGGTTTGGGACCGTGAGGTCGAAGGTTTGAGTCCTTTCACCCCGACCAAGTTGGAATATCGAAAAAATACCATCTGTACAGATGGTATTTTTGAGTTAAGAGCTACCTCTCAGTATTTGCCCAGCTTTAAAATGGTACAATAGTAGACGTAATGCCTGGCCGAAAAATCCCCCGTATTATGACCTTTGATATCCTACGAGGATGGTTTTTGGTTGGTATTCTTATCGACCATCTAGCGTTCTTCCCGAACGGATTGGACTGGTGGAGCGCGCGCGGCGGACTGTTTGTTACTATGGCCGAGGGCTTCTTTTTAATCTCGGGTATTATATTAGGAATCGTACGCGGCGCCAAGCTGGTGGACGAGCCATTCCGCAAGGTAGCAAAGCTGTTGATACAGCGTGGCGTACAGCTCTATATTGCTTCTGTGGTGCTGACGCTGCTATTTACCTGGCTGGGGCTGACGGTATTTGCCAACTGGCCCGGGCTTAAGTACGATATTGCTGCTGCCGGTACGCCCATCTGGCAGATTATATGGGAAACGGTCACCCTCCAGTATTTCTACGGTTGGGCAGATTATCTGCGCTTGTACGCGATATTCCTGCTGGCTAGTCCTGTCTTTATGTGGTTGCTACGGCGCGGCAAGTGGCATATTGGCCTGGCGCTTAGCTTGGGCGTCTGGCTATTGTTCCCGGACTCTAATACTGCTAGCTGGATGGATCAAGAGAAGCTGCAGCTGCTTTCGTGGCAGCTCCTATTTTTCGGTGGCATGACCGTCGGCTTTTACTGGCCGCAGTTAACCGCCTGGTGGCAGGGGATTGCCCAGCGCACGCGGCGCATCGTAGTGGGCAGTATATGGGCAGTCGGTGCCGTTACCTTGCTGTACAACGTGGCGATTATGCTGTCTACCATGGGGTATGATATGAGCGCGATCGGTGCGACGCCGCAGCTGCAGCATGATTTGTACGTATCGTTCTTTGATAAAGAACGCTTGCCGCTCAGTCGTATCCTGCTATTTATGCTTTGGTTCTGGGGTTGGTTTGCGCTGGTGCGCAAGTTTGAAAAGCCAATTCTGCGCGTACTTGGCTGGCTGCTGGTGCCGTACGGTACAAATTCATTATATGTTTATACGGTGCAAGCATTTATTATATTCTTTATGCATCTGTACTTTACGCCGAACACGCAGCTATCCAATTTTCTGTTATCGGCGATCGGTATCGCTATCCCACTGGTGATGCTGCGCTACAATATATTGGGTAAAATTATTCCGCGCTAGAAAGTGTGTATAGCTGCACAACACTATCGCCGGCTTCGAGCCGCTGCACTAGCTGCCAGCTACTTGGCGTGTTTTTGTAGTAATCGTGCTCGCCCGTTTTGCCTACTAGCCATACACGCTTTGCGGTAACATCGTTCAGCGAATGCACTACCAATTCGTCTTGGCGGTCATATAGCAGGCTGGTTTCGCCGTAGCCGCTTAGGCGGTCTTTGCTTAGTAGTAATGTCGGCTGGCTCGTTTGGTTGTAGTAGCTAAAGTCAAAATAGGTGTATAGCTCGCCGGATATAATGACATCCCCGGGCTGGTAGTTTTTGCTGACATAGTCGCCCACGGCCCCCATGCGATGCGTTGCTTGTGCGCCCACCGAGAACACGCCGTACATGAAGGTAGCGATAATCCCCAGCACAATGACCCCTTGGAATACCCGATGCTTCTTAAGCCAATCGTACTGCGCAACTATTACCGCCATCAGCAGGTACATTGCCACCGCACAGTAAATAAAGTATCGATCGTAATATACGGGGCGCACAATGCTAACGAGCATGACGATAGCAAGCGGCAATACTAACCAGCCCGATAGTAATATAATGCCTGCGCGTGAGCGCTTGCTAGTAATGAAGGTACGTACTATTGCGGTAACGAATAACGTAATAAGTATACCAGCAATCCAGCCCGAATATGCCCATGAGGGGATAAATGCGAGGAACTGCATGAAGGTATTTGGTACCGTTTCGGCATTGACGGGTGGAATCCAGAATCCGGCCCCGACACGGGTCATCTGCGCAAAGGCACTTGGTAGCCATGGCACAAACAACAGCGCAGCCAGCAAGTTGCCAAACCACCATTTTTTATCGCGGAGCACGGGCAGCAGTCCGCCGCGCACCCATGCGAGGTAGACTATGTGCGCTGGGATGATGAAGAGCGTGTAGTAGTGCGTGTATAATCCAGCTGCAATGATGATAGCGTAGAGCAACCACGACTTATAGCTGGCGTATTTGCCGGTGGTAATGCGTACCAGGACATACGTAGCAGCCACAGCCAGCATGGCAGCCATACCGTACATGCGGGCTTCATCGCTATACCGGACGGCAAATGGGCCAAGCGCAACAAATAATGCCGCTAGGCGAGCCGTGCCTTCGGTAAATAATTTGCGTATTAGCAGGTAGGCGAGAACGATGGTGACGAGCCCACAAGCAGCGCTAAATGAACGTGCGGCGAGCTCGCTGGTGCCAAAGAGTAGTTGCCAAAAATGGGTTGCCAAGTAGTAGAGCGGCGGGTGCACATCGCGCGCAGTGCGCTCGATGATTTCAACCGGGCTAAACCCAGTAATCATCATGGTGTAGCCTTCGTCATGCCAGATATCTGCTTTGGTGATATAGACAAGCCGAGCAACAGCACCAATAGCAATGACAATAGCGAGATACCATTTGACTGGTAGTGTACGGAAGAAAGTAACGAACTGATTCATGTAGTAATTGTATCATCAGCTGGAATAGGAGTACTATAGAGATATGAAACAGACTCCATATACCGCACCAGATTTTTCACTACCCGATGCCAATGGCAACGTGCATACATTAGCCGATTATAAGGGCAGGTGGCTCGTGCTCTACTTTTACCCTATGGATGATACGCCCGGATGCACCACCGAGGCCTGCAGCCTACGCGACGCGGCAACTGAACTAAGCGAGCTTGATGCTGATGTGGTAGGCGTGAGCGCCGATGATGTCAAGAGCCACCAAAAATTCGTGGCAAAATATCACCTGAACTTTACGTTACTTTCCGACCCCGACAAAAAGGTGATTGAAGCGTATGGCGCTTGGGGTAAAAAGATGTTTGGTAAAGAGGGAATTTTGCGCAAGACATTTATCATCAATCCGGATGGGCAGGTGGTAAAAGCCTATGGCCGTGTAACACCACTGGGGCATGGCGAACAAGTGGTGGATGAGCTGAAGCGCCTGCAAAAAGCCTAACGTCGCTTATTCGTAGCTATCAAACAGAGATGATTCCGCCGATGGTGTTGACTGCTGGAGATCGCCATTACGCACGCCCTCGATGATGGCGGCGGTGAAAAAGAGTCCCACAAGAATCGAGGTGAGGAGCCCTACGCCACCAAGCGCAGTACCGGTGATTGCCATGCCCTTGCTTTGGCGCTTGACTAGCGCCACAATGCCAAATACAACAGCAAGGATGGCAGTCAGTAGGTTAAAGAATCCAGCCCAGCCAAACAAAAAGGCTACGATACCTAGTACAAGTGCCGTAATCGCAAAGCCGTTTGACTGGCTTAGCGCCACACCGGCTGGTGGCACGGGTTGTTGTGGCTGCGGTGGTACTGGTGGCTGTGCTGGTGCTGGTTGGGTCATGAGATTCTCCTGAGTTCAAGTAGTAATAATACGTTTAGCATAGCAAACATAGGTCCGAGGTACAATCAGCGGGGGCGGGTAAGTGCAATCTCACGTGCTTGTTCGGCAAAGCGGTCTTCTATAACCGTAGGGGTGAAGTCGCCATATTTGCGTGTGACGGCTTGTTCTATCAGCCAGTCGGCTAGCCCCGGGTTTTTCGGTAGCAGCGAGCCGTGTAAGTAGGTGCCAATCACGTTTTTATACCTGGCGCCTTCGGTTTCGTCTTTGCCGTTATTACCCGCACCGCGGATTACTTTACCAAGAGGTGCCGCTCCCGGGCCAAGTGATGTAAGTCCGCTATGGTTTTCGTAGCCGACGATCAGGCCGAATTCATCGCTGGCGGTGACAATGTTGCCGATCATGCGCTCATCGCCGCCCACCGTCTCTATGTCTAGTAGGCCAATGCCTTTTATGACGTCTCCGTCTTTGGTTTTGAAGAAGTGGCCAAATTGCTGGTATAGCCCGCAAATCAGCAGCATCGGCACACCGCTATCGGCGAGATGCTGTAGCTTAGGCCCGATTTTCAGTAAATCCGCGCCAATTTTGGTCTGCCCGCTATC
>JBLMYW010000065.1:0-9957 GCA_050258515.1 Acidobacteriota bacterium
GATAGATATTTCAAGGGCTGCTTTATGACCGTGGAGCATACTAACTATATTACGGCAGATAAGCAGGCGGTAAAGCGTACCAAGGGCGAAGTCTGTAGGCAAATAGGTGCGGATGTACTGATCGACGATTATATTGAGCATGTCAGGAACGTTATTGCGGCTGGCGTGCCTCATGCCATCATATTTGGTGATTTTGATTGGGGCAAGCGAGGTAGTGTGCCAGATAACACGAAGCGGTGTGTATCGTGGCGTGAAGTGGAGGCTGAAATTGAGCGAATTGCCCATAGCTAGTTTACGCCACGTGGTCTACGACCTGATGGCGCGACTCCCTAGCGATAAAGTGACAACTTATGGCGACCTTGCAGCTATGGCTGGTAGTCCGCGTGCTGCACGGATTGTCGGTGGCATAGCGCACACCGGGCCAGAGGAGCTGCCCTGGCATCGATTAGTGAACGCCCAGGGTGGGTTGGCGATGGGTTATCCGGGTGGGCAGGCGGTACAGAAGCAGTTACTGCAGCAGGACGGTATAGAGTGCGACGAGAGCTGGCACGTAAAAGACTTTGGAGAGCGACGATGGCGACCGCAAGAGTTCGGCCCGAACCTCCGCTTGTGGTGATTGTTGGGCCGACAGCGAGCGGCAAGACGGGACTTGCTGTAGGGATTGCTAAGGAGTTCGGCGGCGAGGTGATATCGGCTGATTCCCGGGCAATCTACAAGGGTCTGTCTATTGGCACGGCAAAACCTACCAAGGAAGACAAGCAGGGGGTTCCTCATTGGGGAATTGATTTAGTGATTCCTGGCGAGCGCTTTACAGCGGCCGACTTTAAGGAATATGCCATACAAAAAATCACTGAAATCCGAATGAGGGGGCGTGTACCAATCATTGCAGGAGGAACTGGACTATATGTGGACGCCGTACTGTATGATTTTGAATTTCCAGCTGTTGCTAATGATACTACAAGACGTGACGAGTTGATGAAATGGCCGCTCGAAGACCTGACTAGCTATTGCATAGAACACAACATAGCACTACCCGAAAATAGCAAGAATAAGCGGCATGTTGTAAATAGTATACTACGCAAGGGACAGCTACTAAAGAGAAAGTATGAGCCTACCGAAAATACAATAGTTGTAGGAATAGCTACAGAAAAAGAAGCGTTGCGGCAGCGGATTGAGCAGCGCGCAGATGTAATTATTACACCATGCGTTATTGCTGAAGCCGCTAGGGCGGCTAAACAATACGGATGGGACAATGAGGCGATGACGGGTAATGTATATCCGCTTGTGCGCCAGCATCTAGAAAACGACCTTACCCTAGAGGAACTAAAGCAAAAATTTATTACCAGTGACTGGAGGCTGGCGAAGCGCCAGCTAACATGGTTCCACCGCAACGAACACATTCTGTGGCTGCCGCTAGATAAGGCGTATACGTATCTTGCTCGTGAGCTAGCTGCGATGAACAATTTGTGATACTATACACCTATAAGAGGTTATAGGGGAAATATGATTGACGCACTATTTGGTTCAAAAACACGCGTGAAGCTACTTCATCTTTTTTTGAATAACCCTGGAAAAGCCTTTTACGTGCGCGAAATTACGCGTCTTATCGATGAGCAGATAAACTCAGTGCGTCGCGAATTATCTAATATGCTTGAGGTCGGCATTATTACCAGTAAGAACACCGACAATAAGCTCTACTACGAGATTAATCAGCGCTATGAGTTTTATACACCATTTCGTGCTATCTTTGCCAACCAAAAGATTGCGGCTGCTAGTAGCGACACAAAGGCTACGGCTGAGTGGCAAAAAGTAGCACAGAAACTAGCGGGCGCGCGGGTAGTGATTGCGGCAGGTGCGCTGGTAAGTGGCTCGGCGAGTAAGGTGGATCTGCTCATCGTAGGGGATGTTGCGAGCAAGAAGGTAGCAGCGTTAATAAGCGCCGCCGAAGCTGCAGAGGCGAGAGAGCTGACCTACGCAACACTTACCTATGATGAATTCTACTACCGCTTAAGCGTCCGGGATCGATTTATTAGCGACATACTGACTAATAAACACGAAGTGCTAGTAGATATGGATGAAATCATTAAACAGTAACAATACAAGGAGTAATATGTTTGATTTAGAGTATAAGGGTGGTAATGCGCTGGTGATTTCGACAAAGAAATCTTCGCTTGTTATTGATCCTAAACTCTCGCTTATTGGCTTGAAAGATTTAAAAGTGAAGGATCAGATAGCTGTCGCCACAGAGAATCGCTTTAGGGTTGCCGATACTGATGCGCAGGTAGTTATTGATGGCCCTGGAGAATATGAGGTAGGCGACTTTACGATTCGCGGTATTGCGGCTACTCGGCATATTGATACGCCCGATCAAGAAAAGCTGTCGACAGTATACCGCGTAGAGTGCGGCGACGTGCGCCTAGCGATACTAGGAAATATTGATCCTAAGCTGAGCGAAGAGCAGTATGAGGCAATCGGTGTCATCGATATTTTAGTCTTACCAGTAGGCGGCGGTGGCTACACGCTTGATGCAACCAGTGCAACTACGATAGTCCGTAGCATTGAACCAAAAGTTGTGGTGCCAGTGCATTATGCGGGAGCAGGACTTGCATACGAAGTGCCACAAGATACTCTAGAGACATTTGTCGGTGAACTCGGCGCACCAAAAGAAACAGTGCCTAAGTTAAAGGTTAAATCAGTATCTGCGTTACCACAGGCTTTGACGGTTATCGAAGTTGAGCGCAGCTAAGCAGTGATAAGCTGATAGTAAAATACCCCTCTGGCTGACGGAGGGGTATTTTTGATAGGTAAGGTTTTTGCTATTTGGCGGTTGCCAAGATGCCCTTCTTCTTTAGCGTACGAATTGCCTGGGTTGATAGGGTCATCGTGACTTTCTGGCCGTCCACTACGAAGGTTTTCTTCTGAAGGTTAGGCTTAAAGACGCGCTTGGTGCGACGCAAAGAGAAGCTCACATTGTGGCCAAATTGCTTGCCTTTACCGGTTAAATCACAGCGTGCTGCCATAGTTATTACTTCCACTTACTTTTTATAACAATCTTTTACAGTATACCTATGTTGGGCGTTTTCGTCAAGGGGTACACGTGGTATAATTGAGGTAATGGATATAGGATATATTGCGGTTGTTTTAGTAGTAGTGCTGATTTCGATGATGCTGCACGAATTAATGCATGGGTTTATAGCATTAAAGTTAGGGGATGATACTGCCAGACTAATGGGGAGGCTGTCCTTTAATCCGCTAAAACACGTTGACCCATTTATGACTATTGGACTACCTCTACTGATAGCCATATCTAATATGTTGACGGGCGCTAGCATGCCGATTTTTGGTGGGGCGAAGCCGGTGCCATTTAATCCTGCTAATATTCGCAACGAGTGGGGTGTGGCATTAGTGGCGGGGGCGGGGCCTCTGGTGAACTTAGTGCTTGCTTTTATTTGTTATGGAGTATGGGTAGCGGTCGGATTGCCAAGCACTGGTGCTTTAGGAGTGATTTTAAATACTGCAGTATGGGTGAATTTAGGTTTTTTTGCCTTTAATATACTACCGATTCCCCCATTAGACGGCTCGCGGGTACTATATGCATTAGCTCCAGATTTTGTGCGGCGAGGCATGGATATGATAGAGCGCTACGGACTGATTCTTGTGCTTATGATTGTACTATTGTTTAACAATCTCTTATTCCAGTATATGGGTGGTATCATCGGTGGAATACTGGCTGTTTTCGCCCGTGCGTTTGGTGTTTCCTAGTAAATAAGAGTATACTATAAGTAGTCCTCAAACTTTCCTAGGACGTGTATGATTTTCCTAACATCATACATTTGGGATCTCGATATTTTTCACCCCCGTGGGGATGACGTGAGAGAACCCACCTTGCATTTATGCGGGGAATATCAAGCGTCTGTAATGGGAAAGCGAGGACTTTTAGGTGCCCTTAGGGGCTTTTTTTGTTACAATGTATAAGTCAGCCTGTTGGGCAATCGCTTGCATTTGCAAGAGGAAAGTCCGGGCAGTATAGGATACGACAGCCGCTAACGGCGGCCGGGGGTGACCCTAGGGAAAGTGCCACAGAAACGATACCGCCTCGTAAAGGGGTAAGGGTGAAAGGAGTGAGGTAAGAGCTCACAGCGACGCATGGTAACATGCGAAGGAGGTAAACCCTGTCGACTGCAAGGAGGTGAATACACTAGAGCGATCCGCTTGTATTCACCGATACCCGCTTGAATGTATCAGCAATGGTATGTCTAGATAGATGATTGTCCTCGACAGAACCCGGCTTACAGACAGACTGGCAATAAAAAATACCTCTCATGTAGGAGGTATTTTTTATTGTAGATCGCGTACTAATTACTTAGTCACGCTTTTTACAATTGCGGTAAACGCTTTTGGATCATTTACGGCAAGATCCGCTAAGACTTTTCGGTCAAGCTCTATATTCGCTGCCTTTAGGTTAGCGATGAATCGGCCATAGGTAGTGCCGTTTTCGCGTGCTGCAGCATTGATGCGCGTAATCCATAATGCTCGTAGATCACGCTTTCTATTGCGGCGATCACGGTAGGCGTACTGCAAGGCGCGGACAACCGCTTGCTTCGCAAGACGGAAGCTTCGCGTACGGTTGTGCTGCATACCTTTTGCAGCTTTTAATATCTTCTTGTGCTTGGCGTGTGCGGGGACTCCTCGTTTGACTCGCATACTTAGACTCCTAGTGCTCGTTTAACATTTTTAGCCATGCTGCCTTTTACGACTGCAGTAGTCTTGATGTTTCGCTTGCGCGACTTGCTTTTCTTAGAAAGCATGTGGTTCCCGAACGCGCGGCGACGGGTAAGTTTGCCGGTACTGGTTAGCTTAATGCGCTTAGCAGTGCCCTTATGGGTCTTCATTTTTGGCATTTACTTGCTCCTTATTACGATGCTCAGGTTGCGACCTGCCATCACTGGTTTCTGTTCGAGAATTGCATCTTCTTCAAGCTGTGCCATCACTTTATCGATGAGTACATAGCCAAGTTCGCGGTGGGCCATTTCACGGCCGCGGAAGAATATAAGGATTTTTACCTTATGACCTTCTGATAAGAAGCCGCGAATCTTGCGTAGCTTAATTTCAAGGTCATTTGCACCAATTTTCAGGCCAAATCGCATCTGCTTTAGTTCCGTAGCTTTGTTGCTGCGACGGTTCTTCTGCTGCTCTTTCATTTTTTGGTACTGGAACTTACCCCAGTCGACAACTTTGGCTACCGGTGGGTCAGCGTTTGGTGATATCTCTACCAGGTCAACACCTGCTTCTTCGGCAATCTTTAGCGCCTCTTGGCGCGACATGATGCCGAGCTGTTCTCCGCTTGTACCAATGACGCGAAGCTCGCGTGCGCGAATGTCTTCGTTGATACGAATTGATGTATTGATGCTACTCTCCTTTATTTGCGAGCTGCTTAAAGTTTAGCAATTACTCTTAGGTAGTATTCTAACAGATACGGCAACAGATATCAAGTATTTTGGCGGTATTGCAGGGCTTCGGCAAGGTGGGGGATTTCAACGGTGTCACTTGCTTCGATGTCCGCGATCGTGCGGGCTACTTTGAGTATTTTAAAATAGCTTCGAGCGCTTAACTTTAGTTTGCTTGCGGCTGTATCCAAAAATTGCTTCGATTCCGGCGACAGTGGAACAAATTTCTTTACTTCACCTGTCGTTAAGGAACTGTTGTTTTTTGTACTGCTTTTATATCTGTTACGTTGTTTTTCTCGAACAATATTGATTATGCTTTTAGCACTTGAATGTTGTTTATCCGACGACAATGTACTAGCAAGCAGTTGATCATGTGGTATTCGGGAAACAGGTACTACCATATCAATTCGGTCGAGTAATGGGCCTGATAAACGTTTTTGATAGGTCAGTATTTGCGTGGTGGAGCATGAGCACTCCCGCTCCGGATCGCCGTAGTACCCGCACGGGCAAGGATTCATGGTAGCCACAAGCATAAAGTGGGCAGGGTACGTAGCTTGACTATTAGCACGTGAGACTGAGATGACACGATCTTCAAGCGGTTGGCGCAACGCTTCAAGAACGCTGCGCGGGTACTCTAAGATTTCGTCGAGAAATAGTACGCCCAAGTGGGCAAGGCTGATCTCGCCCGGCTTTGGTTTCGTACCCCCACCAACAAGGGCAATTTGGCTAGAAGTGTGATGGGGTGAGCGAAACGGCCGGTTTGCAACCACATTATCAATAAGCACACCGCTAAGGCTATGGATTTTGGTTACTTCTAGTTGCTCATCGGCTGTAAGGGGCGGGAGTAGCGAATTAAGTGTTTTGGCAAGCATTGTCTTGCCCGCGCCAGGCGTGCCGCTGAAAAGAATATTGTGGTGTCCGGCTGCCGCAATAATGAGTGCCCGCTTAGCTTGTTCTTGGCCATAGATGTCATCGAGCAATGAGTCGGGAGCTGCTTTTGGTGCAGAGGTGTCTACTGAAGGTTCTGAGGATGTCAGGCGAACCTCTTGTTTTAGGTGTAGGTACAGCGACTTAAGCGAGTCAACTCCGTACACAGTAATGCCGGATACGAGCATTGCCTGAGCTACGTTCTTGGTGGGTAGGTAAACTATTGAATATCCGGCTAGCTTGGCGGTTTCGGCAATGGTGATAGCGCCCGATATAGGCCGTATATGTCCATCTAGCGCTAGTTCACCTGCAAATACGGCTGCTGCAAGCTCTTCTTGCCGTAGCTGGCCGCTAGAAGCGAGCAATGCAAGTGCAATCGGCAAGTCGTAATGAGTACCATCCTTAGGCAACTCTGCGGGCGCTAGGTTGATTGTAATGCGCTTCGCTGGGTATTCTAGTAGGGAGTTTGCGATGGCGCTTTTAACGCGTTCTTTGGCCTCGTCGATAGCTTTATTCCCTAGGCCTACAATTGATACGCCAGGTAGCCCTTTGGTCATGTCACTTTCAACCTCTATGATATGCCCATCAAACCCTACTGGCGCTACCGATATTACCTTGCATACATTCCCCATAAGTCCTTTTAGTAAAGCACAGCTAGTGCTTATCTGTAAATATATGGTATAATCAGGAGGTTAACGATTGGGGCTGACTTTAGCTTTCGACGTTGGGATTTTAACAGATCGTTTTGCATACCGACTTCTGACGTAATCAGTATTTTTAATTGCAAACAAACTTGCAAATGCATGGAATAGCTTCAAGGCCGCTTTCGCGATGCCTGTTGCTGTCCGTGCGACAGTTGCCTAATTTACTGGCAGCCACGTTAGCCTAGACTCCTGCTATGGGTTCTAGCGTGTCATATGTAGCAGGATCGATAGTCACCGCTGCCTTGGCGGAGACCGTTTAACCTTTACCAAGGCTCACGTATCCGTATGTTTGTCCTGCTTTTAGCGGATTACGTGGCTAAACAATCCGAGTAGGACTATGTATGTAGACGAACGATAGGTTACCTGACGGACCCGGGGGCAGTACCCGGCAGCTCCACCAAATAACGTAAGCACCCGACCAATTGGTCGGGTTTTTGCGTAGCGGGGCAGGGTAGTAAATAGTAATTTTGCTGTTTGATGGTAAAAAAACAAGCACCTGCGAGTAGTGCTTGTTTTATCGTGGAGTTTTTTCGAGAGTTTTTTGTTTTTGGCTCCTGTACAACTTTTTTGCTCAGGAACTACCCCTATAATAAGCCGTAAAACCGCTAATGTCAATAACTTTTTGTAACAATTTTTAGTAAAAAATACTACGTTATTCCAATAGAGATTGACGCAGTCTGGCTTGTAGTGTGTACAAGCCACGCCTATTGTTATATATAGCGTAGATGAACTGCGTGGCGCTTAATCGGCAAGGACTTCGCGTAGTATATCGGCATACGCTTTGCGCACGTGTGGTGCTACAAATTGCTTATTCTGGTGATTTTCGTATAGCTGATCGTGTGGATAACGCGGAAAGACGTGCGCATGAAAGTGCCAAACATCCTGATTGCCATCGGGCTCGTTATGCTGTCGGGTAGATATGCCAGTACAGCCATCATACGATTTGCGTATTGCTTTGGCTATACGTTTCGTGGCCCAGGCAACATAACTGAGTGTTTCATCGTCAATGTCATATAGATTTTCGATATGGTGGTTTGGAATGACGATGACGTGCCCGGGATTATTGATCCACCATTTTGGAGAAATGAATGCAGTGATACTATCATCCTGAAATACAATGTCGCTATTTTGCTTGTATTCCGTTTGATTGCCGCCTAGCCAGTCGCAGAAAGGACACAGGTACTCATTAGGTTCGTGATGCATACCCATATAGTAGCATAATGGGGCTTTTTCTGAGTGAGTATGGAGAGGCGTTGTCATATTATTGATATTTTAACAACGATGATATAAAAACAATATAGTGCACTATAACAGATATAAAAGTGACACGATAAGCCATATGTAGTAAAAAATGTGTGTGAAAAAGCACCTAAGGTATTGACCAAAAAGCATAAGCGTGGTAGTATGAAGACAAGCTTTTGAAAAAACAAAAAAGCCACCACAACAACCCAAAACCTTAACAATTCAAACATACGTACTGACGGTCTGCTAGCTACAACAAGCCATAGTAGACGGCAAATAGGCATCGGCACTGGTACAAGATATATAATCTAGCAATAGATTACGCACCTTATACTAGTACCTAAAAGTGGCGCTGCCTATGCTCCGCCGATCGAGTCTTCAAACACATAAAATAAAGATTCTTGGCGTCGTAGCGCGCAAGAGAAGTACCTCACGCTTGGTTAATCCTTGACACCCTGGAGGGGGTGGCAACGAAACCACCAAGCGTGAAGCGGAACCACTTGCAAGGACCACCTATGCTCGCGATTCGCGAGCGGTCAGTTAGCCTCATAGCGGTTTTGCGGGCGACCCTAATAGTTGTTTATACAGGTGTTTCGCTTATTTCACGCTTGCCGCTATAGGCTCCAAATCTCTTTTGACATGCTACTTTTTGAGTATGTCCTAGGGCAATGGTATGATAAATGCATGCTTGGGAAAGTACTAGCAGTATCATCACTTTGTGCCTTTGTGCTTCTCTCGGCACTTATGCAGGCGACGACTCCTTCGTCGATTCATCCCTTAGGGATACTTGCAGTATTTGTTCTTATTTACCTGTTAGCACTTGGCGTGCTAACTTTTTTTGTGTTTTGGGGTAGCAAGCTTATGATTAAGGTGTATAAGCGTGCAAAAGCTGGCACGGGCGCTGTACTGACGCTCCGTAGGGCATACCTCTACGGGTCGGTACTTGCGTTAGCCCCTGTAATGATTATAGGTATAGCGTCAATCGGTCGTTTAGATTTTTATCAAATACTGCTTGTACTGTTGTTTGAAGGCGCAGCCTGTTTTTATGTGGCAAGACGACGGTAAGGTAGCTATTTTTTTGTAAACGTATATGCTATAATTTACAGATATGGAGCCTAGGCAACAAGGACTATCTGGAGGGCATGAAATAACACCGGCGGCGCCTGGTGAATATGGCTTTGGTCGAAGCCCAGAAAAGCCAGCGAATGGCGGTGAAAGATATGAGCAAAAAAGCCCTGAAGTAGGCACTGTACAGGCTGAGGCCGCCCAGGTGGCAATGCCAGCTTTGCCAACACCGGTGGTTGCAGCACCGCAGGTCGCTGCCCCAGTAAGCGATGATAGTACGCCAAGCGTAGCCGGTGATGATGATTTGATTGAAAAAGAGTGGGTAGATAAAGCAAAAAAGATTATTGCAGATACTCGTGATGACCCGTATCGCCGCGAAAAGGAGATTAGTAAACTACAGATTGAGTACATCCGTAAACGTTATGGGCGAGAAATAGGCGATTCGGGCGACTAATTATGGATGGGGCGGGAGTTTTTATATCCTTGTTTTTAATCACCGCGCTAGTAATAGGCGGAGCTACTATTGCTTTTTTGTCATACCGCAAGACGCTTCGCGAGGCTAAAAATTACGA
>JBLMYW010000066.1:0-16360 GCA_050258515.1 Acidobacteriota bacterium
CCGCTTTTCGCTTGTTCGGCGAAGTAGCGCTTGACGATGCGATCCTCCAGGCTGTGAAAGCTTATGACGCCGACTCGGCCACCTTTTTTCAGTAACCGAGGGAGGAACGGCATGGCTTCCCTAACCTGGCGGAGCTCATCGTTGACCTGGATCCTAAGGCCTTGAAAGGTGCGTGTCGCTGGGTGGATTTTCTGCCACTTACCGACATGGGCTTGCTTGATAGTTTCAGCGAGTTCGCCAGTCGTTTTTAGCGGCCTGGCTGCGATGATAGCATCAGCATAGCGGTTGGCTATGCCCTTCGGCTCTTCACCGTACTCGTGTATGATTCTGGCTAGTTCATTGCGCTTGGCAGTGTTAACGATCTCCTCGGCAGTTACGCCCAGTCGATCATCCATCCTCATATCAAGAGGCCCGTCCTTTTGGAACGAAAACCCTCTTTCAGCTCTATCAAGCTGTGGTGACGACACCCCCAAGTCAAGTAAGATCAAATTAAATTGCTTGCCTTCTTCTACCAGCTGTTTTACGGCTGAGAGAAAGTCGGTATGCATGAGCCGTGCTCCCTTTTCAGAGAACTCGCCTAGGTGACGAATCGCAAAATCATCGCGATCGACCAAGACAGACTCAGTATAATTTGCCGTGCGTTCTAGAATTGCCGCCGAATGCCCGCCATACCCAGCAGTCAGGTCGAGATAATTCTCGCCTGCCCGAGGGTCTAGCAGCTCTAGCGTCGCATCGAGTAGCACAGGAACATGAAGTGGTGGTTGTTCTTTTATACTCATTTCCTCTACTATACCATATAGATACAGCAGAGCTTTTGGGCGAGCTAGTTGCGAGCGAACCGTGCGTTTTCTCGCCGAGAAGCAAGCGCAGCGGTATTTAACATACCGCAAGCGAGCATCGCAGGCGAAAAACGTGCGGGCGCCGCAAGGAGCCGTCCAAAAGTCGAGATCACCAAACTGGTAGTGAATCTATGTTTGTTTTCGCATTGGTTGTGTTTGTTTTTGATAAGTTTCAGCAAGGCGCCGACGGGGGTTCGAATAGAACTCATAGTCCGATTTGCCTTGCCAAGAGAGACTTATGTGTAGAAATTTTAACTTACGTTAAAGTTTCAAGTGTGAGGTGGAGTTTTGGGAGGTGTTGTGTTTAGAGGAAGGTACATTCGACTATTTTTACTGTGGGTCGATAAACCACTAACTCACTACCAGATTGTTGATCTCGAGGATATCGCTAGCTTGTTAATGTACCGTATAAAAACTGTTAGTAAACGCAGGTATGTTGCTATGCCCTATTCGTCGCATCTGGCTCGTTCTAAGGGTCAGCTTTTCTCAATTGTTATTTTTTATGGTGGTGTTTGTTTCTACGTAATCCGCTTACGCTTTTTCCACTGACCCCATCATACAATCTAGCGCTACGCAATTGCAATACCATTTTTTGACAATATTTCCGTTTGTGTTGCCGTTTATCCACAGTTTTGTGGATAAGTCAAATTTATAACAGGTATAAAAATAGCCCCTCCTCTTGAAGGGGTCGTGGTAATTTTTGCTATAAATAGCCCTAAAGTACGCTACTTTACAAATTGCAGCGTAAGCCACGCACCAAAGAGAAGTGCAAAGACCACGAAATGCGCCAAGGGTAGCTTGCCTGTGTGTTTTGGTGCTGCTTCTGTGTTTTCAATGGGTGCCATTGCTTTCATAATACCTTCTATTGTATCACGCTTATCCTTAAATGTCAATACTAGGCTATCCTCTCCTTTAGGATTTCACGCCTTATTAGCTCTCCTGCTTCAGCCAAGGAGTGAACGTCAGCCGGTACTTGATTATCATGCTGGATACATAGTGCTCGGATCCCGACGGCAAGTCCATGAAGCCGTTTGTCATCGATAATCCAATCGCCCGCGCTGGCATGACTATTCAAGTATTCAGCTTTTAGCCCTATCAATGTAATCACCTCAGTTCCCTGGAGTGACAAGCACAGTGATGCCTTAAAACGCTGATACGCGTCCTCGCCGTATGTCAGTATCTTCACTTCTCCTAGCGAGCGCAACAGCGAAATAAAGGAGCTAGCTCCTGGATACTCAAATCGTCCATCGCTCAGTTCGGCATGTATTGTGCTGAACACCGCTTGGGGCTCTAGGCCAGCATCGCACAATTGTGCAACCAGATCATGGTAGTACGTTGTTTCGTCGCCAGTTGCCCTATGCGGAAATACGTAATACTCCCTCCGCTTACCATACCCACCTCGTATTGTCGTAGCATCGGGATACACTTTTTCGATAGCTGCAAAAATCTCTTCCGCACACTCCGTACGGAACAGTGTTCTATCAAGGTCTACATAAAATGTCGTCACTGTCTGCCCCGCCGTTATGCAAAATAGATACGCATTAACTGACGCGCCACGGCATCAGAGTCATGGCGGATAAGGCTACGAGTTGCCGCTAACGGGTCGCTTACCTGGGCGCCCTCCCATGTGGTCTTAGCTAAAATAGGCGCCGCACGTAATTCATAGTGCTGCTTTTCTAACTCATCTAGGTTAAACGACACGGCATACTCGCCATCATGGGCGTAGCGCTCCATAAGTTCCTCGGTCGGCGTGTCGTTATTAAATACCACGTAGTCAAGGAATTTGGCGCCGGCTAGCCGCTCAATCTCATTAGCAAAATCCAGCACCGAAAAGCCATCGGTTGGGCCAGGCTTTGTCACAAGGTTTGCTACGTAGACGCATTTGGCCCTGGTAGCCTGCAGTGCCTCCTGAACACCCCTAATCACTAATGCAGGCGCCAGACTGCCGTACAAATTACCCGGCGCAATAATCACCATGTCAGCCTCCAAGATTGCTTTAATGGCCTCGGGGTTAGCATCAGCTTCAGGCTCTAGCCATATCTTTGGACGCTTGGCAATCTCGGTATGCGCAATTTTATATTCGCCCTTTACCGGCTTGCCGTCAGCCCCCTCAGAGCAGAGCTGCACATTGCTGAGCGTTATCGGCTCAACGCGGCCGGTGATATTCAACACCTCGCTAGCCAACTCAACAGCTTCAGCAAAGCTACCGGTCATCTTCTCGAGCGCCGTCAGGAATAAGTTGCCGAACGCATGGCCTTTAAAGCTCCCCTCGTCAAAGCGGTACGTAAATAAATCCCGCACTTTTGGCGTATCACTCAGTGCCACCAAGCACTGACGCACATCACCTGGCGGTAATACGCCTAGTTCATCGCGTAATTGCCCCGTACTACCGCCATCATCGGCCATATTTACTAATGCCGTAATATTATGGGTATACCGCTTCAGCCCCTGCAGCAAAGTAAAGCTGCCGGTGCCCCCACCAATTACTACAATATTCGCACTGCTTTGTTCCATATATCTATCCCCGAATCTTACTAAGCAATTTTGCCAGCCACGCCGCACTTTTACGCGGCGTGCGCTTCATCGTTTTATATTCTACTGCAAACAAGCCAAATCGCGGCCAAAAACCTTTATCCCATTCAAAATTATCTAGTAGGCTCCAGTGCAAATACCCCAGCAATTCCACGCCCTTACTCATCGCTTCTTGCATGGCCACAATTGTCTGCGCCAGCCACCACTGGCGATGCTTGTCGGTCATATCCGCTACACCGTTTTCAGTAATTAAAATTGGCTTGTTATACGTTTCGTACAGCTGCTCAAGCGCCCGCGCCAAATACTGCGGCTGCATATCCCAGCCTACGTCGCTCAACCGCTGGTCGGGGTTATGCACCCTATAGCCATATACTCTGTCACTAAAGTAGTAGTTAATACCAATAAAATCACAGCGCTTTACTACCTTGCGCAGGAACGCATCGTTATCCTGGTATTGTTTTAGCTGACTTGCTTTCACGCTTAGCCATGCGTCATCCCCAGGGTAAATATAGCTATAATTTTTAGCTATCGACACCTTATACCGACGATTGGCTGCGTGCAATGCATCGGCGACTTGATTGTGTGCCCGTGCCAAATTGCGGCGGGTTGCGGCCGCAACCCGACTATTTGTCATTTGAGGAGGCCACCTTCCCTCTATGTAGCTTTGATTGACATACGCGTCCGGCTCGTTGATAGTTATAACATACTTCACGTTTGGCCCCAACTCGGCCAGCAGCTTAGTAGCAAATTCAACAAAATACCGTATATTGCTAGCGCGCTCAAATCCCCCTTGCTCCGCAAACCACACTGGTAGCGTGAAGTGGAACAGCGTCACGATTGGTTCTATACCGTATTTTTTGCATGTGGCGAGCACCGCTTTATAGTGCTCGACCGCTTCGGCATTCCATGTTTCTGATTGCGGCTGTATGCGTGACCATTCCACGCTCAGCCGAAAGGCGTTCATGTTCAGCTTCCGTACTAGGGCGATATCTTGCTCAAACAGCTCGTAGTGATCGGCAGCCTTCCCCGATACATAGTTAGCCGGCGTTTTAGCGGCCTGCTTTATATCATCCCAATTTTCTAAGTCATCATAATGATACGGTGCTTGGGCGGCGAGCGATTTGGCATTCTCAAGCTCCCATACCGTCCATTGGTTATGCAAACCACCCTCTACTTGGTGGGCACTCGTACTTACCCCCCACAGAAAGTTTTTCGGAAATTTTAGCCTGGGTAAATTCGGCATATGTAATCTATTATACCCTACCCCATGCCGACATAGTACGCTTACGAAGCGTTAGCCGAGCTTTAGGAGGAGGGGCTATCCCTCCTCCTTAGTTCCCCGCAGCTCTTTCTTGCCCTTCAGTTCATATTTTATACCAGTCATGTCACTAGTTACGTAGTCATCATTTAGGAGGTTCACAAATTTAGCAGCATCTTTGGCATCCATGATGATAATTTCACCAGTTGCATCATCGGTCATCAGCTCTAAGTCCATTTCGTCGGCATGGTCGACTACTTGATCCTGCGTGATGGTACCTATTTCGACTTTCTGTAGCTTACCAACAAGACTTGGGGTGTCGCGCACGAGTGAGTCAAATGTCATGCCTTCGGGGAACTTCAATTTAAAATGTGCTTCAATTTCTTTAATTTTTTCTTCGGCCACCGCGAATTTCTTCGCATCGTAGCCAAACATTCGAATGAACTTGGTTTCGCTAAACGCGAATATATCACTCCCCGCCACCAGCACTTGGTTATCTGGAGTAATGCGTAGGCCGGCATCAGCACTGAACGGCTGGAACGAATCGCCATTGTACATCCAAGCAGTCGCGCCTTTTAGCACCTGGCTTTGCGGCAGTAGCTTCGCTACAAAGAATGGCTCAGCATTCGGACGAGTAAAGCGTGCCACGATACCTTTTACTTTTTTAAATTCATGGTCACCCTCGCGGAATACCTCTAAACTTTCTTCGCCGTACAATATCTGCTCGATTACCTCTTGAGCATGATCGACCTTATCAAGCGAGGTACGCTCGAGTACGTTATCCTCGGCTGCAGCCGCTTCAAAATCACGTACTAGCATGCCGGTTGCCGCACCCGTTTGCACCTGGCTAATCATGTCGTATAGGAACAGTACTTTCAGCTGCGCTTTCAGCTCCTTGGCATAGTTGGTGGCATATACGGTGTAGCCCTTTGTAAACATAAACAGGTCGATTTCGAGTGCATCTTTATGCGCATCCGCCTGATTCGCCCACAAAAAAATATCGGTTGGTTCTGGTTGGTTTTCGGGTTGGTCGGTTGTTTCAGTCATACGTATTAGTGTATACAACTTTTGCCGCTGTTGCTATATATTGCTACTATTCTTTGACGACAAGCTTGCCGTTTTCCATCACAATCCTCTTAGTATTTGCCAAGTACTTTGGCCCAATTAGCTGGTTAGCATCGCCATAGCGCATGGAGTCATTAAACTCACTACCAAGTACGTCAGCATACGTCAGCGTTTCCGCCGTTTCGCCGACTATACCGCGCAGCTGCCGCGCTAGTTCATCGCCGTCGCCCTTGTGATCAGAAGCAAAGTCTTCTAAACGCACTGTTGTATCATCATAGGCCACAATACCTGCCGGCTTGCTAGCGCAGCGTACCAATACGCGCAGCCAATCTTTAAGATCCTTTTCAGGCACTACCATATACAGCTTTTCTATAGGCACCCGTACATCATTTTGTGCACACAGATTACCGCGCAGCTCATCTGCTATAGCCATGATTTGTGCCTCTAGCTCATCGGCCTGCACCTCTACTGTGCTATTGCCGTTTTCCATCGCTTCACATATTGCATCGTACTCTACCTCTAGCTGTCGCGCCTGCGTGTATTTACGGTAAAAGTCCTGGGCATCGATATTGCTTGACAGCTGCACTACCTCATACGGCGCTGGGCTATCAGGAATAGCCAATTGATCGCGACCCTCCCCCAGAAGTGTTTCAGGTGCAGCCATAAAGCCAGCCAAATGGAAGCGCGAGCCAGGTAGCGCGTCGATATTACCCAGGCTCCACGATATCCCCTCTTCACCACCATTGTCATCGCGGTCTTTCTTATCGCCAAGTGCTCGGGCGTTCATTAGGTAGCCGCTGCGCAGTATCTTTACCATGCTACCCGTTTTAGCACCGTGGAACATAAAGGTGCCACTGGGGAAACGCCTCTCTGTTGCGGCTCGCGCGCGTTCCGGATCGGTAGTACGAACCACTCGTGATCGCAGCTGCTCTACCATACGACTTTCATTTGCTAATGGGAGTGGGATTGCATCAGTAAACTGTCGTATAGGGCCAGTATAGTAGGCTTCTCGCTGCTTACGTGCCTTACGTAGTGCCGCCAGATACTGCGCTTCCTCTAGCGTACTAGCATCGATTACATGGCCATACAGCCATGGAATATAAAAACCGCTGTTTAGGAGCGCTTTCACGCCCCTAAACAGCGGGTAGATGGTTCTTCTAGGACTTGGTGGCTTGCACGGCGTCCCAATCAGGCAGCTCCACGTTGGGGCAGACCTTGCTCTTCAGCAAGAAAGCCGTCGCCGCGACGAAGCTAACGACCTGCTTGGCGCGCACCCACCGCTGCTTGCGCGGCGGCAGCTGGGAGAGCTGCCATTGCAGTAGCGCATCCCGGAAATCCAGGAAGTCGCCGTAGTAGTGGAACACACCATAGCTATCAGCAACATCAGGAAAGCCACCCAGGCGTTTCGCTAGGTCGTAGCGATCAGACCCCGGTTCGTACCTCACGAGGTCTGTCCAGGCAAGATCGCACTCTGCTAGGCAGGCCGCGAACGCCTCAATCCAGGCATCATACGTGTGCAGTTTGCTCTTGGCCGGGAAGTATTTCTCGGCCTTCTGGAACTCGTCCATGAGAAACGGCTTCAGCCGCTCGTAAGCCGCCTGTACCACCTGATCGTTGGCGCGCTCACTGGCATATACTGCCTCTACCTTGCGACCATGGCTAGCCTCAGCACACTTCAGCAGCCAGCCAAGCCCAAAAAAGAGCCCAACACCCACACCGGCCAGCCCAAGCGTCCATCCGATCATCACCAGCACGCCAATCAGCTGTTCGGTGATCCACAGCCAGTACAGCCCCGATCCGATCAGGTACAGGCACAGGCCGACGGCACACCAGAACAGCCCCTTCAGCGAGGTTTGAACCACGGCACGCGTCACGCGCTTGCGTGACAGCATGATGATACCGTAAATCGCCAGCGAAAACGGTATCGCCATGACGACGCCAGCCGCAAGCAGCCGATATCCCGGACTCATTTCCTGTTCGTCATCATCGGAATCCCGATCGAACGTCCACAGGTCACTGAGCGGCGACTTGTACGGCCGCTCAGCCAAGGTAGCCGCACTCGCCCACCCAATGATGAGGAGCATGACGCCCACCAGTGTACCGACAGCAACGAGCGCATGCGTCCATGAGGCAAACACCCCCAGAAGGAGGAGTCCACCGACAATCAGCGCGAACGTCAGTGCCACACCTAGCCACGAGCCCCAAGCCTTCACGAGCGGTCGTGACCATTCGTACAGCCACTGCTTGATAGCTCGTTTACCGAGCTCGCACCGCCCACCGATACCGATGTGCCACGTGCGGCCCGTTCGCTCGCAGTACCGCCGAGCCGCCTTGACGGCCGGATGATCTGCCGTGAAGCTCACGCTTCTACGCTGGTTCTCCGCCCACTGGCGGATAGTATTGGCATTCCACATGCCTATCACCTCTTCCAAAAAGAACCGCCGGGGCATTCCCCCGACTTAATAATATATATTACTCCTCCCCAGCGGATTTGTCAAGAGCGTATCTATACTACGTCTTCGCCAAAATGTTTTTGCAAGCGCATTTTTATACTGCCCTCGTGCCGGCCAAGTTTTTTACTCAGGTCTTGCACTGTCTTCCCCTGCTGGAACTCTTGCTTAAGTGTTGTATCATCTACATCATTCCATGGCATGTAAGCATTTGGGTAGGTCTCGCGCATCTTGGCGATTTTTTCTTGCCATGAGCTGCCACTGCTGGCTTTCTTTTTCTTTGGCGGCTCGTCTTTGCGTGTTTTCGCTTTCTCTTCTAGATGGGCAAAGCGCTTGGCTGCCGCCGCGGCGCGCGTACGCAGCATTTCGTCAATTGTATGCGCCTCTTCGCTCATTTGCAGCGCCATGCGGTTGATGCCGGTTAAGTACAGGTTGTCCAAATTTTTTACTCGACTCAGTGCTACATATCCCATGCCCGGAACAAATGCTTTACGCAAATCAATCCGTGCCGCATCGAGTGTCATGCCTTGACTTTTATGCACCGTAATCGCCCAGGCTAGACGCAGTGGCACCTGGCTAATGCTCGCACGTTTCTTATCACCGTCACGAAGCTCCCAAGTATCCGGCATCATGGTCACCACCTTGCCGTTTAAAAATTCTACCACTGGATAATCCGTACCCGGCTCAAAATCGGTCACCGTGCCGATACTGCCATTGGCATAACGCCGGTTTGGGTCATTTTTTACAGCCATCACCAGCGCACCTTGCTTCAGTGTCAGCACCGCTGGTGCCAGCACGCTACGCTGCAGGTTCTCTACGTAGTTAGCACTGCCCGTCGTATGTTGTTGGTATATCAGCTCGTCGCCGCCGAGCTCGGCCAGTCGCCGCTCGTTAATAGTGTCCACATTCACATTAGTGGTATGGAGCTCGGTCAGCTTTGCATCTTGTGGCGGCTCGTACTCGGCACGGGCCAGCAGTGCTTCGGCATGCCGTCTGCGCAAATCATTTGTACGCATGCTAGTAAGTATTTCCAGCAATACATCGCCTTCAGACTGTCGGTGTTGCTCGCTGAGGTACAAAATGACTGGGTCTAGCTCTCGCCATGCAGCACTATTCACGACAAAGCTCCCTTCGCGTGAATCATTGCGGTTCACTGGTGGCAGCTGGTAAAAGTCGCCACTCATAATCACCTGTATGCCGCCGAATGGCTCGTCTTTGCGCCGCACCAAGCGGCAGGCTTCGTCCACCATGTCTAAGCGGTAATCATGTAGCATGCTTATCTCATCGATAATCAGTACGTCGGTCTTTTCAATAATCTCACGGCGCCCTTTTGCCATATGCTCGGCAAAGCCGCTTGGCAATGCGTCAAGCACACCAATCCCAGCCCAAGCATGAATCGTCGTACCGCCTAAATGTGTCGCCGCTAATCCCGTGGTTGCAGTTACACTAACGTGCTTACCTTCATATTTGGCAAGTTTAATAAACTGATTCAATACAAATGTCTTGCCCGTCCCCGCCGGGCCTGTGAGCATAGCACTCTCACCTGCCAGTAGTATCTCTAATGCTAACCCCTGATTCATCTCTATATAGTATACCCCGAACTGCCCGTACGCGCTGTTGTGGTATTTATAGCGGCCGTTTTTGCTCGTCTTCTCATGGTATACTAAGCATAGTAGTTTAGGAACAGGAGGATAGTATGGCAGATAATACCCCAAAGAACCCAAAGCCACATAGTGCGAATGATGCGCTGAAGGCTGAGCAGCCGCAAGCACCAATAGCCGGTGGTAATCTCACGCCGAGCAAAACAAATCCTGGGCTTATCATCGGTATTATTATTGGTGCTGTCGTACTGCTCGCTGGCATCGTTATCGCTATTGTGGTAGCCTTTTCATTCATTAGCAAAGATGATAAATCAAACAAAAGTACCGGTGGCGACTCATCAAAGCAGACCACTAAAACAGATGAAGACAAGCTGCGCGCAGCCAATACTAAAACAGCTGACAGCCTATCTGATTTTAGCGCGGTTTGCCAAACCGGCGCAGTGTCAAATGCTGCCGCATATGGCGCTCCGTACCGGGTAGTCGCCCTAGCTAAAAGCAGCGACAAAAATGTATGGTCAACCGTATCGCTAAAATACGACGCACCATACAGCGTAAAGTACAGCGAATATGCCGTAGTCAACGCTGTCGTGTGCCTCACCGAGCAAAAAGGCGCAGCCGTGAAAGCCAAGACCTGCGAATTTAAGTCAAGCGGTGAAGCAAAAATGATAGACTACTACGCCACGATGTACGATGCCGCACTTTACGAAGCAAAATCTGGCAAAAAAGTAAAAGACCTCGGTACCGTATCTGGCCCGGCCGAAAGCTGCCCAATATTCGTCACCTACAATAAGAGCGATCCTAAAATTATCGCCAAGCCCGACTCAGACGCCGTAGACGCACTCGTCGCCCAATTTGCACAGTAAACACTTAAAGTACTCTCTAGCCCGCCCCTTCGCCAATAAGGGGCGGGCCTTTTTATAGCGCTACCTATCCCATGAAAACCCGTGACCGAAATGTCCATACCGAGCAGCCTGTTCAAACTGCGACTTTGTGAGTTTGAGCGACTTCGTAATACCGCGCGGGCTGAGGTCGTAGCCCTCAACCTTCTTTTCCTCGCCATCTACAAGTACCGTTACTTCTAGGGGCTGATCGTAACCAATAGCATACGCCAAGTAGCAGTACACTTCCTTCGCCTGAAACCGCCGCAAGTAATCTACCGCAATGCGCCGCGCCGCATAGGCAGCTGAGCGGTCAACCTTCGTCGCATCCTTACCGCTAAAACATCCGCCGCCAATGGGGATCCGCGGGCCATAATTATCCACCACTAGCTTACGACCAGTAAGTCCCGCATCAGCATCAAAACCTCCCTGGCACCAATCTCCAGCCGGATTAATATGGAGTACTGGGTTGGCATTGCGATGTTTTACGAAATACGCCCCAGATTCGGTATTTTTTAGCCGCCTCGCCCACCGCTTTACCGCAGCTTCTAACTCGGCGGTCGGCGCGTTCTGAAAGCTGGCGACGATTGTCACAACTTCTTTGCCCTTTAATGTTATCTGCGTTTTGCCATCATACGGCCATTTTTTATACAAATACTGGTTCAGGTCGCGCGCCAGCACTACCTCGAGCGGCAGTAGCTCTGGCGTTTCATTACACGCATATCCTACCATAATTCCTTGGTCCCCTGCCCCGCCCGTGTCTACGCCGCGTGCAATTTCGGTGCTCTGCTTGGCGATACGGTCAATTACTTCCACATCACCCGCTAGACGCCGCACAATTGGCGCCGGGTCGATATGCACCGTTGAACTTACTTCGCCCGTTAAAAATACCGTGCCATGCCCACCACATACCTCCACGGCTACACGAGCCTTTTGGTCGCGCGCCAAATAGGCGTCTAATATTGCGTCGCTGATTTGGTCACAAATTTTATCCGGGTGGCCAGGGCTCACACTCTCGGCGGTACGATAGTTGCTAGAAATTGCAGACATAAAAAATCTCCTTTCATCTGCCCCGCCTTATAGCAGGTTGAAAGGAGCTCATACGAGTTCATATCTTCCCTGCTTAGGCAGGCTGGATTTAGCACCTTGCTTGGTAAAGCAGGTTGCCGGTAGGTCATAGGGCCAGTCCCTCGCTACGCTCTTGATACTTAGATTGTTAACCCTTTTACAATAGCAGAAACTATTTAGTATGTACAGCAATCAAGCCTTCGCTATACTCCTCGGTGCGGCGCAGTAGTCCGTCCACATCGCTATCGTACACCGCTAGCCAGCCATGATCATACCGAAACGTATCAGGAGCTGTCTGCTCGTGATCTAACGCCAGGATAGCAGCATCATCAGCACGTCGTGGCAGCACTTCAGCGTCAATGCGCGCCGGGCTAATGATATCAAAAACACGTGCTCGGCTTTCGTATACGCCAATCCGATTGTCCCAGGTAAATTTATACAGTGCTCTGAAAGTGCTATACCACCGGACCCCCCCCTGCGGATTTGGTAACAAGGTATGATCATTTTCTGCCACAGCTAGTGTTGCACCCGTCTCGCCTAGCTGACGCATGCTTGCTGCATAGCTGCGTTGGCGCAACGATTCGCTATCGCCATCTAGCGTATCGAGCCACCCCGGCAATAACCCCTCTTTGCCAGGATAGTTGCTTGTTCTGCGGATACCACGGCCAATTGTATGTAATGTATGTCGCAGCAGCTCATAATATTCCTCTAGCTGCTCTGGCGTTGGTAGCTCACCCTTGCGCTCGCTAGAGAATCGGTCAATCATACCCGTGCGCCAACCCGCGCTTTGTTTGCCCACTCATCAGCAATTTCATTAAACTCATGCCCAGCGTGCCCACGCACCCAGGTAAGCGTGGCGTGTGACGTATTGTACAGCTCATACGCCTCTTGTACGAGTTCTAAATTCTTGATTGGGCCGCCGCTTTTACGCCAGCCTTTTGCTGCCCAGCCCGGTGCCCACTTGGTGATGACGTTAATCCAAAATTCACTGTCAGTATGGATTTCGCACTGCTCACCCTCGGCCAGCTTCATTGCAGCAATAATTGCATGCCCTTCCATACGAATATTCGTGCTCTCGCCTGCTTCACTACCGAGTGCTACCGGCTTACCATCTTCAATTACCGCATAGCCACCAGGGCCTGGGTTGGGGCTTGCGCTGCCATCAGTATAAAACACTCGCATAACTACGCTCTATCATACCTTAGGTATAGAGAAAACTCTAGCCCCAGATGTCGCGAATGGGGCGTATGGGGGTCACCTCTTCTGGCAGAAAATACTGCTTGTCGCCCTCTTGCTCTAGCTTGTATTGTATCAAGTGGTCAGCCTGGAAGTAATCGCCGTTACGAACGATTTTATATTGCAGTTCTAGCTTTTTGTACGCCTCATCCTTGGGCGTGTCGCCGTTATACACCAGCAACTCAAAGCTCGCATGAGGCTTAATGAAACGATTTGGGTCAAGCGAGCTGCCAAGTAGCATCACGCTAGTAATCTCTACCTCAAATTCTGACTGGTTTTCCAGCACAGCCCACACCTCAAGCCGCTTCATATCACTCGTAGGCCGCAGCTTCAGCTGCCCCACCCATACCTCTGGTACTATTTTCTGCCCCGACTGATCGCGTGTAGGATCTTGCTCCTGGTCTGGCGCCCCAACATCAGCCTGCTGCGCATCTGGCTGGTCGTGCTCGCTAGTCTGCCTTGTAGTTGTTGTCGATCTATCGCCATCATTCCACTGCTGCACCCGCTTAGGCAGTGCGCCGCCTTCCTCTTCAGGTTTACCGAACAGTGTGTCTGCGAGCCATCCCATAGGCAGCACCTCCTTCTGCCCCCTATTTTACCATCTAAGAACCCAGAGTGGTAGCTTGCTGCGGCCGCTCACTATCAGTAGTGCTGCTACGCCGTTAAATACCATCGAGTACACCGGGTATAGCAACCCAGCCAGGGTTGGGCCGCCCAGTAGCACGGCCATTACCGCTAGTGTGCCGCCCAGCGCACTGAGCGCAAAGCACGTGAGCGATTCCTCATACGGACTTGTCCATGCATGCACCAGCGTAGGGATAAAGGCAATAATATCCACCGCCACCGCTACGGAAAGCGCCACCAGCGGATTTTTAAACACTGCAAGTGATGCAATGCCCAGTGCGGCACCCGCCAAGCATACCATATCAAGCCGGCTCACACCGCCCGTACGGCGCTGCCAGCCCAGGATTGTCACCGTAGCACAGGCAATAAACGTAATGGCAGTCATGACGGCGCTTGCCATTGCGCCCTCCAGATATGCCGATACCGTCATCACCCCGGCAAGCACCGCCCACACACCCCACGAGACGAGCCGTGGCCGTACCGTACCGCGAATAACCGCCAGTATGTACGGTACCGAACCTGCCGCCGAAATAAGTGCCCCGATAGTTACGAGTGCTGATATCATAAAAAATCCTTTCCGCCACAAACTAGCCCATAGGGGCAATGGCTCTCGTTTAGTTTTTATTTGCAATGTTCGGCACTTTAGCGCACTAAAAAAGCTGGCCGACGATATTGCTATTGTCGGTCAGCTAGTGCTGAACTGACCAAGTGTTATATCCTTAGGGAGCATACCCCTATCGCTGGGAGCGAGATATAACTATTTCACCTAGTAGTATAGCAAATTGTATCCATAAACGCAAATACACCCGCGAGTGTTCGCGGGTGTATCGTCATGGTATCAAAGGAGATAGTACTAGCGTGCGCGGCGTGAACGCAAGTAGGTTGCAGTCGTACCAGTTAGTGCACCTGCGCCAAGTAGGCTGGCAAATGCTTCTACCGGGCCAGTGTGTGGCAGCTCGGTTGGAGTATCTTCCTCGCAGTCTTTGCTATCAGCTGGCAAGTGCTCTTTGCCAGGTACTTCACACTTTGGCGTCTCTGCACAATCGCTTTCACTCTTTGAGTACTTGCTACTATCAAATTCACTTTGCTTAATAGTTACCGGGTACTTCTTATCGCTAAGGCGACAAACTTGGATATCTTTATCTTCTGCTTCACAATCCTTAGGATTCTTAGAGTATTTACTACTGTCGAATTCGCTCTCTTTAATCGTAACAGGATATTTCTTGTCACTTAAGCGGCAGACTTTAATGTCTTTATCCTCTTTAGGCTTACACTTTTCCAGGTCAAGCGTGTAGTTGATATTATCAATCTTTGACTTAGGCACATTCTTTTCAATCTGCTTGGTCTTTAGGTTACACGCATCTACTTTTGGCTCGCTACAATCAGTCTTGGTAGCCTTAAACAGCTTGTAAACAATCGCGTTCGTGCCAATCAGGCCTTCTTTAGTCTTGATTTCAGTTTGCACTGGGCCAATATAGGCGTCGATCTGGTACGGAGTACACGCGTCTGGCGCTTGCAGCTGTACGCTTGTTTTACCCGTGGTACCTTTCTTCAGGGTAACGGTCTTATTCCAAATTGATGTCTGTGGCAAGGCAGTTGGGTTATTGTTCCAGCCGTTGCCATTGTAGTTATTCAAGATTTTGTACGACGTAAAGTTAATGTTTACATCCTTACATAGTGGCTTGTTGCCTGCTGTCTGTACGGTCAGGACATTATTCCCATCGTACGAGCCAACAAAATCCTTATAGCTCGTACCGTTGGTACAGCTCGTTGCTAATACGGGCTTGTTGATGCCGTTAATAGCAGCGACAGCTGCAACAACGATGGCAAACCCAGCGATTACGCTTAATAATTTCTTCATCTCAACACCTCTCCTTATAGCGGTTTACAGATTCCGCCGTCTGATACCATGATGGTATCTTTTCATTATAACTCTTAATTGCGCTTATGTCAATTGTTTTTTATAGTTATGCTTATTTTATATATTTCTACCCCTGTTTACTTCAATAGCCACGCTACATGTAGCGTGCCCACATGTAGCGTTTGTGTATTGGTGGAAAATAATATGGATAACTTTGCCCTACACTAGACTAGTGTTAGCTAGTAAAAAAACCGCCAATTTCTGGCGGTTTTAGCTGATATTTTTGTACGGTTTACCGTGAAAGCCGTTCCTGTAATCGCACATGGTAGTGGGCGGCATAGCGCGCCTGTGAGTCGTCATATTTGGCTAGCTCCGCCGGATCAATAAACTTTATATCCTCAGCATCTTTGCCAGGCTTAAAATTAAAGTGTTCTGGTGTTACATGACATACTACATACACCTGCCATGCCTCAATACTCGGTAGATACATCGGGTCGGCCGTGTCTATTACGTCAAAAGAGAACGTACCCTCGTACCCCACCTCCTCGTGCAATTCGCGTGCCAAAGCTTGCCCGAACGTCTCACCAAAATCCATCCCACCACCTGGCAGACCCCATCCCAGCCCATGCTCTTTTACAACTAACAGCTTGTCTTCAGAATTATATATTACGGCTTTCAGCGATATACGAAATAAGTAGTCTTGTCGCACCGTTCCGTCATCGCGGACAGTAGTAATTGCACCGTTCGTCATTAGAGTAGCTCGTCTATTGCCACTCGTTTTTGTGCGGTTGTATCACGATCACGAAGCGTTACCGTGCCATCGCCCTCGATTGTTTCAAAATCAATCACCACACAATGCGGCGTACCGATTTCGTCTTGACGGCGATAGCGCTTGCCGATATTGCCGTTATCATCCCACATAACGGCACCGTACTTCTTTTTCAGGGC
>JBLMYW010000067.1:0-4097 GCA_050258515.1 Acidobacteriota bacterium
CCAGCGCAGCGCGCCAGCTCGTCAGTATACCCTCTGGCTCGCTAAAGTTCTTGTATAGGTAATCCGTCACCACCAGTTCCAGCACCGCGTCACCCAAAAATTCCAGGCGCTCGTTGTGCTCGCTGACGCTCTTTTTATGTTCGTTTACATAGCTGCGGTGCGTGAGGGCAGTAATTAGTAGCTGAATATTATTGTATTCAAATCCTAATTTCTCCCTCGCGAAGTCCACATATGGCCCCACGGGCATCCCACTCATTACAGTTTTTCCTCCCTTATACGAGTTTTAGCCTTTAACATTAACTTAGCAATATCTTCGTATTCAATCAAATCCAGTGCATCGTTGAACGGGAACCACCTGATACCGTTCATCCATTCTTCTTTTTGTATTTCGTTGCCATCAGTACGCACGCGCACCAGGTAAATTTGCGTGGTCATAAGGACTAGCCGGTCAATCCGGCGGTAACGGAAGTGGATCTTGCCTAGCCAGCCCAGCATATCTACATCATGCAGGCCCGCCTCTTCACCGATTTCGCGACGTGCAGTCTGCACGGCGGTCTCACCGTCTTCAATATGTCCCTTAGGGATTGTCCAGCGGTCTTTCGCGTCCTGGATCAGCAAGATTTCTATCTCGCCCTCTTTAGCGCCATGGCGAAATACAATACCACCCGCTGTTGGTTCGCGCACAATTTCCTGTATGGATGCTTTAGCGCGCGGAAAGTACTTTTTTACCGCAGCAAAACGGCTATTCGGCTTGTTTGGTTTCGGCATCGGCAGTTGGCTCCTCGACAAGCGTGCGATACGCCGTACCCAGTACGCCGTTCACAAACTTGCTTGAGTTATCAGAACCAAAAGACTTAGCAAGCTCTACCGCCTCATTGATAGCCACCTTTGGCGGCACTTTATCGTTGCGATACAGTAGCTCATACAGCCCTAGCCGCAAAATAGCGCGGTCTACACGGGCGATTTGCTCTATCGGCCACTCGGGGGCAATCGGCTGGATTTTGCCATCTAGGTCGGGCGTGGCCGCTACCACTCCGCTGGTCAGATCTTTTACAAAATCAATATCTTCTATCGCCGATTCGTAGCGAGCGAGATTGCGCCCTAAGATTTCGTCCAGCGATACAGTTGCATCGCCCGCCTGCATGCGGAATTCGTATTCGTACAGGGTTTGCAGGGCGACGATGCGGCCGAGATGACGGTTAGATGCCATTGTCTATTGGTTCTTTCTTGTTAAAATTTCCCACTCTAAGGTACAGGAAGAATTAGTCTTTCTTCTTGCCTGTTTCGTTCTTTGTTGTCTTGACCTTTACAGGCGAGCTGCCGTTGACACGGCGGGCTAGCTTGAGGACAAGATGGCTGCGGCGAAGACCGGTTTTGCGCGGGCTCGACTGCTTCTTTGGCTGTGCCATAGTAAATGTTCTCCTTTTTACGGTGTATAAAACTTGTTGCTTATTATACCGTAGTTGGGCTAATTACTCAAGGCTGTTTATTGGGCAGAATAAAAACACCTGGCAAGGTGTTGTAGGTGGGCGGCTCTCTATAGTTACAAGAGAGCCGCCCACAGATTGCTAGCGCGAATCCATCTTGCCGATATCTTCGGCGGTAATCGTGGGTTCCAGCTGGGTAGTGAGCAGCTGCTGTAGCCGCGCATTGGCCGCTTCGGCCTCGGCGTGACGCAGTAACTGCGGAGTAACCCTCAATCACCCACCCCCAGCTCTCATTCCCTCCGGGGAGTGAGAGCTATTAAAATGGCAGCTTTATGGTAGTATATATTGACTTTTTATAATACTTGTGCTATAATGTATTTATCGAGCATCTTCCCCGCTCGATGAAGCTGAACTCAAGGAGAGAGATCATGGACTTCTTCGTCGCACTCAGCGCCGTCATGGCCTTTTGCACCGCCCTGTCGGCAGTGCTGCAAAAAAAGGGTCAACGACTGGAAACGGTCGTGGCTGGACTCGCCATGACCACCATCATCATGATGGTGACTATGGTGGTCACACTCGTGATCGGCCACGATGGCTACAGGGCCTGGTCGGTCGCGTCGGCGTTCGCGTGGCTCACCCTCACCCTTGCGGTGTGGCGCAGCTACGCCATCAAGTCAGGCGCCGGACGCGTCTTCGCACAGATGCGCGACGAGTGAGGCCGAGGCCGCTCGTCCTCGGGTTCGCGCCCCGCCAAAATCGCCCTTCCGGGCAGGTTCTGGTGGGGCGATTTGCATTTAGGGGACAGTTCTATACGACAATGCTGACGAGTTTGCCCTTGACGTATATCATCTTCTTAAGCTCGCCCGTCACATAGTTCTGTACATTCTCGTCTGTAAGGGCGAGGTTTTTTATTTCATCCTCGCTAGCACTCACCGCCACTTCCAGCTTGGCGCGCAACTTACCATTTACTTGCACGATAATCGTCATGCTGTCAGCAACAATCTTGGCCTCGTCCCATTCTGGCCACGCCTCAAAGTCCAGCTGTGTATCGTAGCCCAATTGCTGCCATAGTTCGGCTGCCATATGCGGGGCAAATGGCTGCACCAGCTTCACCAGCGACTCTACGGTAAACTGCCAGTCTGGCGTAAAGCCATCTACCTTCAGCTTGTACAGCTCATTCACGCATTCCATCATGGCAGCGATGGCGGTATTAAAGCTCAGGCGGCGCACGTCGCCAGTGACTTTTTTAATAGTCGCGTGAGTCGTGCTTTCTAGTTTTTTACTGTCAGTGCTGCCGCTCTTATCAGCATCTTGGTATTCCTGCACCAGCGTCCATAGGCGGTTTAGGAATCGATATACGCCAGCGATACCCTTGCTGCTCCAGTTGCTGTTTTCGTTAATCGGCCCCAGGAACAGTTCAAACGTCCGTAGCGCATCGGCACCGTAGCCAGCGTCGATTACTTCTAATGGGTCAACGACATTACCCAAGGATTTACTCATCTTGCGGCCATCTTCAGCCTGGATCAATCCGTGGTACACCAGCTGGCCGACCGGCTCTTTGGTAGGTACGAGGCCCATATCGTAGAAGACGTGATTCCAGAATCGTACGTATAGTAGGTGCGCGACCGCATGGTCGCCGCCCACGTACATATCGAGCGGCGTCCAATACTTCGCCTTTTCGGGCGCCCACGCCTGCTCGGTGTTATGTGGGTCGGTGTAGCGGAGTAAATACCAGCTGCTACACGCGTAGCCGTCCATTGTGTCAGTTTCGCGCTTGGCGGGTTTGCCACAGGTTGGACAGGTTGTATTGACCCAATCGTCTTGCGCAGCCAACGCAGATTTACCATCGCCTTTTGGTGCAAAATCTTTTACCTCTGGCAGTAGTACGGGCAAATCTTTTTCGGGAACCGCTACAGCACCGTGCTCGTCGCAGTGGATAATCGGGATTGGTGCGCCCCAGTAGCGCTGGCGGCTGATCAGCCAGTCGCGCATTTTATAGGTAACTTTTGCCCTACCGCGACCCTCTTGTTCCAGCCACGCCACAATTTGCTCGCGCGCTTCGCTGCTACTCATACCATCAAATGTGCCAGAATTCACAAGCGTTCCTTCGCCAACTCCGAAAACCGTACGGCTTGCCTGCGAAAGGTAAGCACGCCATCCATTTTGATGACTCTCCCAAGTAAGACGCTGGTCTACTTCGTCTTTATCAACCCACTCGGCACTATGTCGACCGGTGTCAATTTCAGATTTAACCTGCACGTCTGGGTCTACTACTACCTCATAAAAAGCACCCCAGGTATGCTGGTTTTTATTCTTTGTGTGGCGATATGAGGTCGAGGAACTGTACGGTGCGGCCTGGGTAATGGAAATAACATTTGTATATCCAGCCTCTTCTATAATTTCTCGACGCAAGGCCGCCTCGTGCGACTCATCCTCCTCGTCGATACCACCGCCTACAAAATGGACATTCTCATCATTTTCACTAATTAGTAGATATTTTCCCTTGCCGTCGGTAATGATTGCGTCTACAATTGGCCGCTCAAGCGTTTCAAGATCGTCATGTGGAGCAAAGATGGAGTCTTCAGGATGAGTGAGATGCTCTGCAATCACTTGTACAATCGGCAGCCCAAACTTTTCAGCAAATTCAAAATCTCGTTCATCATGCGCCGG
>JBLMYW010000068.1:0-11886 GCA_050258515.1 Acidobacteriota bacterium
TTTGATGTGATGAACATTCGGCCGGAAGAGCCAGAGTGGGATCAGCGTGACTTCTTCTTCCTCAGCAATGGCCATTGTGTCCCAGTGCAGTACGCAGCTATGGCAGAGCGGGGTTATTTCCCAAAGAGTGAGCTGGCGACGCTCCGTAAACTAGGTAGCAGACTGCAAGGACACCCAGAGCGTAAATTACTGCCCGGGCTAGAGAATACCAGCGGGCCCTTAGGGAGTGGGCTCAGCCAAGCGGCTGGCGTAGCACATGTGCTGCAGTATATCGACCTTCAGCCGCATCGCTTTGTCTACGTCGTCACAGGTGACGGCGAGCTAGACGAAGGCAATATATGGGAGGCGGCGATGTTCGCCGGCAAATATAAACTTGCCCAATTGATTGTGTTTGTCGACCGCAATAATATCCAGATTGATGGCAATACCGAGGACGTAATGCCCCTAGAAGACCTAGCGGGTAAATGGGAAAGCTTTGGCTGGCATGTGCAAGAGATTGACGGCCACAATGTCGAAAGCATTCAAGATGCCGTGGGTATGGCTAAGGCAGTAACGAACCGTCCAAGCGTAGTCATTGCCCACACAATACCGGGTAAGGGCGTTGACTTTATGGAATATGATTACCGCTGGCATGGTATGCCACCGAACAGCGACCAGGCCAAAGTGGCGCTAAAAGAGCTACGTACGCTGGGCGGTAAAATTGCACACGAAGGAGCAGGTGAATAATGAGTGATTTTGCATTAAACCCGCACTATGCGGCAGATGACGTAAAGCAAGAGCCAATCCGCGCCGGCTTTGGCCGTGGCCTTAAGCAAGCCGGCGAACGCGACGAGCGGGTCGTAGCGCTATGTGCCGACCTGACCGATAGTACCCAGATGAGCAAATTTGCTGAGGCGTTTCCGAAGCGATTTGTCGAAATCGGCGTGGCCGAGCAAAACCTGGTAACGGTAGCAAGTGGTATGGCGCGGGCTGGTAAGATTCCCTTCGCCAGCAGCTACGCAGCATTCAGCCCAGGCCGTAACTGGGAGCAAATCCGCACGACCCTTGCTTTAAATGACCAGCCGGTAAAGGTAGTCGGTAGCCACGCAGGTATTAGTGTAGGGCCAGATGGCGCTACCCACCAAATGCTCGAGGATATCGCCCTAATGCGTGTCATACCAAATATGGTAGTGGTGGCGCCTGGTGACAGTATAGAGGCAGAAAAGGCCACGCTGGCGCTAGCGGGTAATGGCAAGCCAAGCTATCTGCGCCTTGCGCGCGAAAAGACACCGGTATTTACGACCGAAGGTTCGCCGTTTGAGCTTGGCCAAGCGTATGTGCTGCGCCAAGGCACTGATGTAACGTTGGCGGGTACCGGTACCATGAGCTACCAAATGCTTATGCTCGCCCGCAAGCTAGAGGCTGAGGGTATATCGGCAGAAGTACTACATGTACCGACTATTAAACCACTTGATGAGGCGACCATCCTTACCAGCATACGCAAAACTGGCCGGATTGTTACAGCCGAAGAAGCACAGATTGCCGGTGGGTTTGGCGGCGCTGTTGCCGAGCTGTTGGCCGAGCAGTCACCAGCGCCGTTAAAGCGTATTGGTATGCATGATCGCTTTGGCGAATCGGGTGCTCCGGCAGAGCTACTCGACCATTTCAACCTCACGAGTGACAAAATGCTGCCCGAAGTTGCGGCATGGGTACGTACCGTTCCACAGTACAAGCCTGGGTTTTAATATAAAAATAGCCCGCCGAAGGGCCTGGCGCCCCTAGCGGGGCGGGCCATCTTCGGCGGGCGTCACAGAGTCCAGCAGCCGCAGCTCCTGGCGGACTTCGCATAGTCCCCAGATGTACAGCCATACGAACATAGCTGTCATCAGTACGTAGGCAGGCGGATTACTGTTCGGATCGTGCGTCCATAGGCTAATGCTGAACACGATGATGAGTAGTGCCGCGATGCTCCATGTGGCGAAGGCCCACTTTCGCACCAAACGGATGAAGGGCTGCCACATGGACAGGATCAGAAACCCGTTGGCTGCAACGCCAATGATGATGAGCCAGATGTTGCTGAGGTGAAAAATGCCGTATGTCATGGCGACTCCTTCGTAAGGTGCGGTCCTGCAGCTTCTGAAAGCATGCAGGATAGGGATTTATTAACTATAGAACAAAATACATATAAAAGCAATAGCTATACAGGGTAAACCGCTAGTGGTATACTAGTACGTAAGTATACTAATTACATTATGACTAGGGGGTGCCATGGGGCTGACAATACGTGAAATTCGTGATAGGACAACGAGGGCGAGACATTTGATGCAGCGCAGCCGCCAGCAAGGCTTTGCCGTCGGCGCATTTAATATTGATAACCAAGAAACGCTTATTGCAATTGCTCGGGCAGCCCAGAAGACCAATAGCCCGGTACTAGTAGAGGTAAGCCAAGGCGAGGTAGAAGCCCTAGGGCTAGAAAATGTGCGCGATATGGTAGACAACTACCGTGAAGAATACGGTATTGAGATATACCTTAACCTTGATCACAGCCCGACAGTCGAAGCCTGCAAGCGCGCAATTGACGCTGGGTACGAATTTATCCATATCGATATTAGCCAGGCCAATCACGACGCGCCGCTAGAGGAGATCGTTGCGAAGACTAAAGAGGTAGTAGACTACGCTAAATTTACTGGTGCGCTCGTAGAGAGCGAGCCGCACTATTTTGCCGGCGGCAGCAACGTCCACGATGAAGGTATCGATTACGAAGAAATCAAAAAGACATTTAGCACCCCTGAGGGAGCTAAAGAGTTTGTGGACGCCACGGGTATTGATACTTTCGCAGCCGCAATCGGTAACCTGCATGGCAAATATAACGTGCCAAAACAACTGGATATCGAGCTATTGAGTCGTATCCGCGCTGCGATCGACTGCCAGATAAGCCTGCATGGCGGCTCAGGCACGCCGCTGCACTTCTTCGAGGAGGCAGCGCATAATGGCGTCAGCAAAATCAATATCAACACTGACATGCGCGTGGTGTTCCGCGATAGCCTAGAAAAGGTGCTGCGCGAAAACCCCACCGAATATGCAGTAGTAAAATTGATGCCGCAGGTATATGAAGCCGTTCAGGCGGTCGTAGAGGAAAAGATTAATGCATTCGGCAGTGCCGGGAAAGCAGTAGTATAAATGGCAGCTCCAAGAATCCTCACTATAGGCAAGGGCGTACAGGATGTGTTTTTGCGCAGCGACGAATTTGACCCACATAGGCAGGGTAAAAAGCTGTATACGCATTTGCCCTTGGGCTTAAAAATGGAAGTAGAAGACGTGACGTTTTCTACCGGTGGTAACGCTACAAATGTGGCGGTAACGATCGCACGGCAAGGCCTAGAAGCTGCCTACATGTGGGGTTTGGGTACCGACCCGGCTAGCCAGTCCATTTTATACGAGCTCGATCAAGAAGGCGTTGATACGAGTCATGTTGTGCAGGACGATGCGTATAAATCTGGCTACTCGGTGGTGATGATTGCGACGAATGGCGAGCGCACTATCCTGAACCATCGTGGTATCGCGTATGGTCGTAGCGGTCGTCATGGATTTAATCTTGAAGCTATCAAAGGATATGATTGGGTGTACCCATCGAGCTTGGGCACAGGCGGCTTGACGCTGCTGCGGCAAATTGTTGATACGGCTGAAAAGTATGGTGCTAAGGTGATGCTAAATCCCGCAGGGCCGGAGCTGGAAGAGAAGGAAAAGCTGATAGCCCTTCTAGAAGGCGTAGACGTACTAATCACGAATAAGGAAGAAATGCAGCAGCTGGTAGCTGGCGAGACTCCCGAAGAGCTGGCCTTGCATGCATTGCATTACGTACCAGTGGCGATAGTAAGCGACGGCCCAAATGGCGTTGTGGCAACTGATGGCAAGACGATGGTGCGCGCCGGCATGTATGAAGACGTACCTGTGGTTGACCGCACAGGTGCAGGTGACGCATTCGCTAGTGGCTTTTTAAGCCAGTGGGCGCAAGGGAAATCGCTAAAGGATTCAATTATCTTCGCCAGCGCTAATAGTACTAGCGTAGTGACGAAGATTGGTGCTAAAACGGGTATTCTGAAAAAAGGCGTGCACTTGCACGAAATGCCCATTACCGAAAAGCCGGTGAAGCTTCGGGAGGATGTGTAGGTGGCAAAGTTTTTGCGCGTACTGCTAAATACGGCAGAACCGATGTTTACTACGACACTGCGTGAGCTTGAGGGGGCTACTGGTAGCAAGAGCATTGATCTAGCGTATATCGCCGATATTACCGGGCGTGCGCATGCGCTAATGCGCTCACTTGGCCTTGACCCGGCCAACACAACCGAGCATGAGCTATATAAGGCCTTAAGCGCTAATGCACATAGCGAGGCATTGTTCCATAATATGGCGGATGTTGGCTTGGTGTTTGATGGCGAGCAGGCAATATCGTTTAATCTGGATGATATCCGTGAAAATACCGAACTGCCGTTTGAAGCAAGGGTGCTGCGCCATATGCGCTGCCAAGTAGAACATGGCCTTATTGACCGCTATTCGCTTGCCACCGATCAGCCCGATCGTGTGCTACAGTTGGCTGCCCAGGCGGGGCTAGGCAAGTGCGAGCTTGGTGCGTATCACAAGCAAGTAAAAAAGATTGAAATTGAAGGAGACAGCCACGTGCCAAACATTCTGTGTATCGGCGATATTTTTACTGATGCGTTTATTACCCTGGGTGACGAAACCGCTAAGATTATTAAAGAAGGCGACACCGAATGGCTGGCCGTACCATTTGGTCGTAAGCCCCCATATGAAAAGGTGGATATTGTAAAATCGGTCGGCCCCTCGCCAAATGTGGCAGTATCGATTGCGCGCCTTGGCTACCAAACCGGCCTGATGGCCTGGGTGGGTGGCGACAGCACCGGCGAAGAGGCGCTAGAACATTTGCGCAGCGAAAAAGTCGGTACTGAAAGTATGGTAGTGGAGCAAGATAAAGCTACCAGCTACTGGTATGTACTATGCTTCCAGGCCGATCGCACGATGCTAGTGAAGAGCGAGAAATACCGCTATGAATGGCGTGACCCTAGCGTGAAGCCAGATTACATTTACCTGGCCTACTTGGGTGAAGATTCGTGGCCACTCCATGAAGGGTTGCTAGATTACCTAGAGCGCAACCCAGATGTGAAGTTTGCACTGCAGCCGGGCACCTTCCACTTTAAGTGGGGCATGGAGAAGATGGCGCCGCTGTACGCCCGCAGCAATATTACCCTCATGAACCGTGAAGAGGCGATGGATGTAACGGGCTTGCCATACGATTCTGTGCGCGACCTAGCGAATGGACTGCACGAGCTGGGGCCAGAAACGGTGGTAATTACCGACGGGCCGAACGGTTCATACGCATCGCAGGGCGGCAAGTTGCTCACGATTCCTAACTACCCAGACCCAGCGCCGCCAGTAGAGCGTACGGGTGCGGGCGACGCGTTCTCGTCGACCTTCGTGGCGGCAATCGCTGCTGGCGAGCCTATCGAAACAGCACTCGCGTGGGCGCCGATCAATAGCATGAACGTAGTGCAGCATGTGGGTGCGCAAAAGGGCCTGCTAACGCTCGATGAAATCAAGGGCTACTTAGAGTCAGCCCCACAAGACTATACAGTGAGGGAGCTAGAGTAATGCGCTATCAACTATGTGTATCGGGCGCCGCAGCCGGCGAAACGGTGGTCAGCGCCCACGAGCAGGCCTATGCGCTAGGCGCTGAAATTGCCAAACAGCACAAAACCTTGCTCACTGGTGCTACCGTAGGGTTGCCGCACTCGGCTGCCCAAGGGTTTAAGAGTGTTAAGGCTACGCGTGGCTATTCTATCGGCTTTAGCCCGGCGAGCAGCTTCCGCGAGCATGTGGCGACGTACCGCTTGCCCACTGAAGAATTTGACTACATCAATTTTACTGGCATGGAATACGTCGGTCGCGACGTGCACCTAGTACGCAGTGCCGATGCGGTGATTACCGTTGGCGGCCGTATGGGCAGTCTGCATGAATTGGCCACAGCACTAGAGAGTCGCAAAGTGTGCGGTATTTTACTGGGGAGTGGCGGCTTGGCCGACTATGCCGCAACGTTGCTAAAACACATCGAGGCGCCCGGTGGCAAAGACGTGATATTTGACACCGACCCCAAGCGTTTAGTTGCTAAGGTGATAGCAGAACTAGATAAAAAATACGCAGACTTTACCGATCACGCCACAAAATACCCTACAAAAGTACCGGGTGGCAAGCCAAAAGTAACGAATCGCCGCGGCTAGCAAGCATAGCCAATAGCATACCTTAAGAGTGGTATACTAGGAAGAGTGAATACATTCGTCCTAAAGAGTAAATATAAGCCTACAGGTGATCAGCCGACCGCGATCGCCCAACTTGTGAGTGGCCTAGAAAAAGGGGATAAGGGGCAGACCCTGCTGGGGGTAACCGGTAGCGGTAAAACCTTTACCATGGCTAATATTATTGCCAAGCGCAACGCACCCACACTGGTGCTGGCGCACAATAAAACGCTGGCCGCACAGCTGTTTAGCGAGTTTAAGGCGTTTTTCCCGGACAATGAAGTCCATTACTTCGTGAGCTATTTCGATTACTACCAGCCAGAGGCGTATATTGCTTCAAGCGACACGTATATTGAAAAAGACTCGGCTATTAATGAAGAAATCGATAGGCTGCGGCACGCTGCGACGGCCGCGCTACTGACGCGCCGTGACGTAATTATCGTTGCCAGTGTTAGCTGTATTTACGGCATAGGCTCGCCCGATGATTACAACGAAATGTCGATACGCGTGAATCGTGGTGAGCGCCGTGTGCAGGATAAATTTATTCGCCAGCTAACCGATATCCAGTATAGCCGTAACGATATTGACTTTCACCGAGGTACATTCCGGGTACGCGGTGACGTGGTGGATGTGTTCCCGGCGGGCAGCGACACGGCATATCGCATAGAGTTTTTTGGCGATGATGTCGACCGCATTACACAGATTGATCCGCTAACGGGCGAGATTTTGAGCGAGCCGGAATCGGTGAACATCTTCCCATCCAGCCACTATGTGACGCCGAAAGAAAAGGTAGCTCGCGCAGTTGAGGGCATCAAGAAAGAGTTTGATGAGCGCATGGCGTTCTTTGAAAAGCACGATAAGTATTTAGAGGCCCAGCGCCTAGCTCAGCGCACCAAATATGATATAGAGATGCTGGAAGAAACCGGCTTCGTAAAGGGTATCGAAAACTACAGCCGGTATCTCACGAACCGCGAGCCAGGCGAGCAGCCAGCAACGTTGCTGGATTACTTCCCGGATGATTTTTTGCTATTTATTGACGAAAGCCACGTATCGGTATCGCAGGTGCGCGGCATGTATAATGGCGACCGTGCGCGTAAGGAAGTGTTGGTAGAATATGGCTTTCGCCTGCCAAGCGCGCTTGATAACCGTCCGCTTAGGTTTGATGAATTTGAGCGCCATATCAACCAAGTGATCTATGTATCGGCGACACCAGGCAGCTATGAGTTAGAGCACAGTCCTGAGCCAGCGCAACAGGTGATTCGCCCGACGGGGCTGCTTGACCCACCGATTGATGTGCGTCCGGTGGATACCCAGGTGGACGACTTGATTGCTGAAATCCGCGACCGCACCGCCAAGCACCAGCGAGTGCTGGTGACGACGCTCACAAAGCGTATGGCTGAGGATCTATCAGCGCATTTAATTGAACTTGGCATCAAAACCGCGTATATTCACAGCGAAATCGATACGCTGGAACGCGGCGACATCCTGCGTGACCTGCGCATGGGCGTATACGACGTACTAGTAGGTATTAACCTGCTGCGCGAAGGCCTGGACTTACCTGAAGTGAGTTTGGTAGCCATATTGGACGCCGATAAAGAAGGCTTTTTGCGCAGTGAAAGCTCGCTGATACAAACGGTTGGCCGTGCCGCCCGCCACGTAGAAGGCAAAGTAATTATGTATGCCGATAGGGTGACTGATAGTATGCGCCGCGCAATTGACGAGACGAATCGCCGGCGCGATATTCAAGCCAGCTACAATACTGAGCATGGCATTACGCCGCGTGGAGTCGATAAAGCAATCGACGAAGGCTTGCGTGCCATCATCCCCGGGAAAGAAGATGACAAGAAGACTAAATTAAACCTCAATAAAATTCCAAAAGACGAGTACGCGACGCTGGTAAAAGACCTTGAAGGGCAGATGAAACTGGCAAGCGCTAACCTCGAGTTTGAGCGTGCCGCCGAGCTGCGTGATCTTATTGGCGAAATAAAAGGCAAAATGTAGTGACGGGTTTGCGGGTGGTTACCTGGAATGCTGAAGGCATGTTTGTTACGGGGTCAAAAACCAGGCGGGCCGATCGCCATCAGGCGTTAAAGGTAGTACGCGAACTTGATGCGGACATTATATTTGTGCCCGAGTTCGGCAATACCGATAAAGTGGAACCGGCTAGTATTACTGCGCTCCACGCACTCGGGTATCAAACAGTAGTGTATTCGTATGCGCAAGATACACTGCTGGGCTCTTACGGCGCGGCGTTGCTAACGCGTCTGCCATTAGCTTCGCATACACTGCATCACTTTGCTAATACTGGCCGAACATTTATCGAAGCGCATCTTACGATCGATGACGGTCGCGCGCTGCGTATTATTGGGTTGCATCTTGATGATCGCAGTGAGCAGCTACGCCTCGAGCAGATTGCTCAAGCGGTAGAAATTATTAATCGGCCACATGTCGGCGAAACAATCGTGCTGGGTGACTTTAATGCTATGCATGAACGTTCACGATTTGCACGGGTTGTTCGCAGTAGTGTCGCTAAGGGTATCTCAGAGAAGGTGCCGCATAAGCTAGTGCGCTCGATGAGCCAGCGGGTAAGCGAGATGGCTGCAGGCACCACGGTACGCTATTTGCTGGAGCATACGGAATTGGTAGATCTTGACGGTAAGTTGCGGCGCACGATTAGCGCTAAACAAGCGGGGCTTGAATGGGCCCCAAAACTTCGCCTAGCTAAGATTGATTGGATATTTGGTTCTTCGGGACTTGTGGCTACGAAGTACGCTATTTATAAAGATATTGGTAGCGACCACCGACCGGTAATTGCAGATATTGTACTAAAATTGCATAAAAAATAAATATGTGATATAAATAAAATACAGGCTACTGCAGGGGTAGCTGAACCTACGAGTACCCTGATAGGGGTGGGTAATGTGTCAAATAATGATTTGGCGGTGTTGCTGAACAGGCTCGACAGGGCCTCGCGCAATAAGACCGCAGCGAAGCATCGGCTGGTGGCAGCAGAGCAGCAGCCCGAGATACTTCGGCTACGTGAATGCGAGGCCAAATACCAGGAGGAGCTGATCGGGCTAACCAATGACCGAGATAGTAGACGGCGCCTGCTCCATAGAGCTTCGGTGGAGCGTAGCGGGAAAGGCCTCAGGCAGAATCAGAAGCGCCAAAAGCGAAGAGCCAAGACGAGAGAGACGGAAGACCAGTTTAGTGCCTGCCTCGGAAAGATTGCTGCGGTGCAGCAAGAAATCCGCGGCCACCTTGCACGGCTCGCCGCTGAACTGAACTATCACAAGAGTGTGTACTATGCTGTGCGGGAGGAGGTGTTCGAAGCCACAGAAGCCAGACTTGACGGCAACTTTTCGTATAAGCAGGAACTGATGCTACTGGCTGGCATACCCCAGGAGTACAGCCCAGCAGATGTGCGCTTCTACGAGGTACGGCGTGATGACGGCAGCACCGACATTCACCTGCACTATGGCGGCATCGGTTCGCCCGGCGGCGTAGCCGATGGCCATCATCATCTGTATATTCACTCGGACGGGATGGCCGAGTTGGTCTTTCATCGGTATCCTGCCGAGTACATGAGTCCACCGTAGAAGGAGGGGCACCATCGCTCCGCTTGTCCTGGATGTGCTATCACTAGCACGCCGGGCCAGGCGGAGCTTATTCTTTAGAAATAATAATTACCATATACGGCGCGATGGCAAGGGACGTGGTCGCATCATCATGGGTAGTAATTGTATCAATTAAAACTTCAGTAGCATCGCTCGCATAGCCATGCCAGGTGCTATTAAACCGCACATGCCAGACGCCCGGGATGGGCAACGTAATCTTATATTCAGCAAAGGCGGTATCGCTAAAATTAGCGATTACTAGTACGTCATCATTACTATTGCCATTATCCCAGCGATGAAAGCCAATTACCCGGTCAGCGTCGTTTTGGTGAAATATTGCCGTATGCTGACCTAGCAGGCCGGCTGTATTGCCGTATTGGTTGCGGCGGAGGGCAATCAGGTGCTTATGAGCCAAGGTAAAGCCTGCAAATTGTTCGGCATTCGGCCATTCGAGCGCTTGCCAATCGTTAAAGGCTCCTTCTTGCAAAAATTCGGCGCCCTGCAGTAGCATTGGAATACCCGGGCCAGTAAGCATCATGCTTGCTGCCAGCAGCGATTTTTGCCGTGCTGGCAGGCTAGTCGGATCTTTCGGTGCCGCGGCATCATTAAGCCGTACCGAGCCATTGGCGGCGGTGTCGTGAGAGTCGCTAAATATGACTTTTTCAAAGGCATCATGCGAATAATCATGCTCTAGCTCGTACCGCATACCGGCTAAGTTTGGCTCTACGCCTGGGGTCAGCCCCAAGCCGTCGCGCAAAATATGCGGGAAACCTAGTTCCCACTGGGCGTCGAAGCCGCAGCCGCCCTCGCTACGCGGCAATGTAATATAAGGGTTTGTAGCACAGTCTTCAGCTATCATCAGGGCATTCGGGTTAACTTTATGTGCTAGCTCTACGATATCTTGCAATAGTAGCCAGGCTTCCGGGATATCATGCTCGGGGTCGGTGTCTTTGCCCTCAGTATTACGCATATATATTGTGCTATCGACGCGTAGTCCGTCTAGCCGGTACTCGTTCAGCCACATGGTAATGTTATCTAATATGAACTGCCGTACCTCGGGCCGGCCATAGTCGGGTCTGCCGCCCCACGGAGTGTCGCCGCGCTCGTCGTTATAAAAGTAAATGCCACCCCTGTTTTTCTCGCTCCAGCCGTCAAATTGCCAAAGGTCAGAGTCGCCGTAAAAGTGGTTGTATACTACATCCAGTATCACGCCCATGCCGCGTGCGTGGCTTTCGCGCACGAATTCCATCAGCCCGTGGCGGCCGCCCCACATGCTTTCCACGCTAAATATATAGTTTGGTGCATAGCCCCAGCCGTTAGAATACGCCATGCTGGTCACGGGCATCAGCTCAATAGTAGTAACGCCTAATTGCTGTAAATAGTCCAGCTTTTCAATCGCCGTGGCAAATGTGCCAGGCGTAGCGGCATCAGGGCGGTTAAACGTCCCCACGTGTAGCTCATATATCACCTGCTGGTTAAATGGCAACGGCTCAAACGTATCTTCGCCCCACTCAAATGCATCATCCACGATAACCGAAAAGCCCTTGTCGCTGCTGGTAATAGCCCGCGCCCTGGGGTCGTTCTTTTCCAGCACCTTGCCATCTGGTGTGGTGATGAGGTAGCGGTATTGCTGCCCGGGCTCGACACCTTTTATCCTGGCGTGCCAGTAGCCGTCTGCCTCGATTGTCATCTCTAGCGGGCCGTCCGGCGTAAAGGTGCCACTAATGGCTACTCTTTTAGCAAACGGTGCCCACACCCTAAAATCGGCATGCTTGCCCTGCAGGGTAACGCCGAGTTTTTTCTTCACCTGGTGAGCCATATATACCTATTTAAGCATAATAGGTATGATATTTGAATGGATATCTCACCGGTAGACCTGCATACTGCGTGGCGTGCGTTTCGGCGTCGCAAGCACCCCTCGCGTGCGATTGATGAAAACAACCAGTTTTTAGATCAAGCCACATCCGGCAGGCTATATTTTT
>JBLMYW010000069.1:0-2573 GCA_050258515.1 Acidobacteriota bacterium
TGATAGACGGTACGGCAAAAATGCTGGCAAGCCCGCTGGGCAGTGGCGTGGGCAGCACCGGCTCGGCGTCGCTCTATGGCGATGCGCCAGTGATTATCGAAAACCAGTATTTATTTACCGCGCATGAGGTGGGCTGGCCAGGATTAGGCCTATTTGTTGTTATATTTACAATAATTATGATACGACTATGGAAACTGCGGCAAAGCTGGAAGGCGCTAGCAGTGTTTGCGAGCGGTGCTGGCCTAACGGTGATTGGCTTGCTGCTGCCAGTATGGGTAGACGATACTGTTTCGATTATTTGGTGGGGGTTAGCGGCCGTAGTGTTAGCGGAAGGAGGCATGCGTGGAAAATCGACCAACCAAAAAGCAAAAAGAACTACTTAGTTTTATCGATGGCTTTATAAAGGGCAACGGCTACGGGCCAAGCTACCGCGAAATTATGCGGGCGCTGGATTACCGCAGCGTATCGACCGTGGCGACACACGTGAACGGGCTCATCACGCGCGGCTGGCTGATCAAAAAAGACAATTCTGCCCGTACATTAGAGGTAGTGGCGCCAAGCGAGACTGACAGCGCGAAGCCGGGTATAGTGGCGAGCGCTAAAACAGCCGAGCAAGAAATCCGCGCGAAGTTGGACGAGCTGAAGCAGGATAACGAAGCGAATGCCGAAGCAATCGCCGCAGTAGAGAAAACATTAGAACTGTTAGGCTACGCGGCCGACACACAGATTACATAAGTGGTACAATGGGCATATGCGTTTTACAGTGAAAGTGCCACACCACGTGAAGGCGAGGGTGAAACAGGCTAACTGGAAGAAGATTGGGATTATAGCTGGTGCAAGCCTTGTAGGAATGTTGTTAATAATACAACTATTGTATCCATGGAATAATTTACCACTTAACGCCAAAATTGATGGCGTAAAAGTAGGGGGTAAAAGCAAAGCGGATGTGGCGGCGCAGCTGGATAAGACGTATGCCGAACACAAAGTAGCCATCTATATGGGCACTGGTAAAAAGCCGGTGGTATCGCCTAAATTTAGCGACATGGACGTGCGGGTGGATAATATGGCCCGGCTGAAAGACGCGGGCTACCCGTGGTATCTGCGAATCGTCCCTACTTCCCTGTTTTGGGCTGGTGCTGGCAAGGTGGCAGAACCTGCGGCGAGCTTTGGCGGCAAATTTACCAGCTATGTAGAGACGAAGCTCATGCCGGACTGCAAGCAAGCGCCAGTGGATGCCACACTGAAGGCAAATGGCGCCAAGCTAGAGTTAGTACCAGCCGTAACGGGCGGCACCTGCGAGCAGGCTGATGTGATAAAAAGTATCAAAAAGGTGAAGCCATCGATTACTGAAAGCACCAGTGTGCGCGTGGCGCGCGACGAACAAGCCCCGGCGGTGGGTGACGATAAGGCTAAGGCCTTGGCGGATGTGCTGAATGAGCGTCTAAAGAATGGTATTACGATTGATGTGCAGGGCGGGCCGGTTGCTGTGAGTGCGAACGACATGCTGAGCTGGCTGGACTTTGCGAGTAAAGAAAATGACATCACTACACTGGTAAATGCCGACCGCGCGGGTGACTGGCTAGGTAAAAATATCGCTAGCAAAGTCGCTATCGCACCAGGCGTAAGCTATATTAAAACACTCGATTTTACCGAGCTGTCACGTGTCAATGGCGCACCTGGCCGCGCGCTGGATGTACCCGCCACAGTCGTGTCGGTGCAGTCGGTAGTGAGTGGTGAAAGCCAGCAGGCAACTGCCGCTACTAAATCAGTGGCGCCAAGCGAGCAGTATACACGCACCTACAGCGCCAGCGACGCTGGCCTATCTGCCCTACTAGCAAATTACGCCAAGGATCATCCGGGCACCTTTGGCGTATCCATGGTAGAGCTTGATGGTAAAAAGCGCCGTGCTGACTACAATGGCGATAAGCAATTTGTGACAGCGAGCACCTACAAATTATTTGTGGCGTATAGCTTGATGAAACAAATTGACGCCGGTAAGCGCGACTGGGATAGTAATACCGCGTGCTTTAATAAAATGATTAGCTACAGCGACAACGCCTGCGCCGAGAGCTTTTTGAACTCGCTGGGGCTTAATACTGTTACAAAAGATATCCAGACTGTCGGGCTAAAAAATTCCACCTTCATGAAGAGTGGCGGGCCGTTTACCACGGCGAACGATCTAACTTTAATGCTGGGAATGATTGCAACCGGCCAGAACTTTAGCAGTGCGAATCAGCAGCGGTTGATTGCTGCTATGAAGGCGAATGTCTACCGCAAGGGCGTACCGGCAGGTGCGAATGGTGCGGTGGCAGATAAGGTTGGCTTTTTGAACGGTCTGCTGCACGACGCGGCGATTGTGTACGGGCCAAACGGTACCTACGTGCTGGCTATTATGACGGATGGCAGCAGTTGGGCGACCATTGCAGACCTGACAAAACAAATCGACGCCCTCCGCGCCCAGTAGTATTTACAGATACGAAACTTTGATATACAATAATACGCGTATCTTGTGAAAGCCAAGACGTACCTTACAGTTTATTCCGGCATAGCTCAGTGGTAGAGCGGATCGCTGT
>JBLMYW010000070.1:0-17991 GCA_050258515.1 Acidobacteriota bacterium
AAGCTGGACGATAAGCTAAAGCCAGAGGAAAAACCAAAGCCCGAAGCAAGTCTATGGCAAAAAATTACTAGGTCAGAGCCTACAGCCGAAGCGCCAAGCAAGTTTACGGTTAATGCAGGTAACCTTAAAAGCGAGTTCAAGCCACTTAGTGAAGGACTTACTATCGCCGTAGAGGGCAAAACATTCACCATCACCCCACAAGGTGCTAAAAACTCCATTCCCGAACAACTCGACGATCGCTCTGTCATCTATCGCGATGCCTGGAAAGACGTTGATGTTATATATGAAACGCGCGGCGAATCAATCAAAGAAATTATCGTACTAAAGAGTAAAGATGCGAAATCAAGCTATCGCTTTGTAGTGAAGGGTGCTAAGGTTATTGCCCACCCAAGCCGAGCTGGTGAGCTAGCCATAGAAGGGCTGTCAGAAGACTATAGCTTTAGCTCGCTAACCCTAGACTTGCAAGACCGCGGCGTCATTAGCGAGGAACGCGTTACCCAAGCCCCTGGCAAGGATGGCAAAAGCATTGATGTCATCATGGATGCTGCATGGCTGAAAAAGCAGCCAGCTAGCTCGTTCCCAATGCGTATCGACCCTAGTTTTCAACGTGCTGCCACCAGCTACTGGATGTTCAAATCGGACGGCTATAGCTGTGGTGCAAGCAACTGTTACGCAAACATCGGCGCAATCAGTGATAATGGCTGGAAGAACTGGCGTACCTATGTACAATTCCCTTATAGCGACATGGCCGGTAAGAAGATTCTTAATGCCAATATGCATGGCTACTTCAAGTATGGCAAAAACGGTATTACTGATGGTCGCTGGATTGCCATGGGACATGCTAACTGTGTGGGCTACTGGTGCCAAGGAAATCAGGTCGCCAGTGCGCATGTCGGTACTGATTTTGACCTAAACTTCACCGGGGAGCTACAGAATGCCGTTAACGCCGGTAACTACGGCGCAGTATGGAGCTTCTGGGGCGAAGAGGGTGCATATAAGAGCTTCAAGCCATACTATGATCTTGTCGCAACCGTCAACTACGACACCCCAACCCCAATTGCACAGCCAATAGAGCCTGCAAATGGACAAGTGACACCATCTACCCAGCCAATTCTAAAAGTTGGTGCTGTAGGCGATGCCGACGGTGACGCGGTAAAATACTACTTCCGTATATCAACTAATCCATCGGCAGAGGGCGGCGCAGTCATAAACTCTGGCTGGATTACTACCCCGCAATGGACAGTACCAGACGGTATTTTGCAAGATGGCACCACGTACTACTGGCACACTTACACACTTGGCGCAACCCAGACAAATCCGAACTGGGTGCGCTCATTCAAGGTAGATCAGCGTACTGGCAAAGACAATACGCAGACATTTGACACTGTTGGCCCCGTAGGTATCAACCTTGCCACCGGTAACGCAGTCGTAGAAGACACAAGCCATACAATGAACGCACTCGGTGGCTCAATCGGTGTAGGACTAAACTACAATACACCACAGCGTGCCAAAAAAGGCTTGAAAGCTGAATACTGGAACATCCCAAGTGGTCGAGCATTTAGTGAAGGTGCGCCGACTGGCACGCCGAACCTCGTACGCACAGACCCTGACATCAATTTCAACTGGACTACGACAAGCCCAGGTACCAATATAGGTGTAGATAACTGGTATGCCCGATGGACTGGTAAGATGGTGGTGCCGCGCACCGGCAGCTACACCTTTGGCGCTACTGTTGACGATGCATACGCAGTATATGTAAATGGCACTAAAGTTGCCGGAATGGGCTGTTGTAGCACGAGCGCCAACTATACTGGTGCTACGCCTGTTAACCTAACCGCTGGACAAATCGTTGATCTGCGCGTCGAGTATCAAGAAGTTGGCGGTCATGCTGCCATAAAACTATACACCAAGGGTGCTGTAGATGAGCAAGTGATACCACGTGAATGGCTCTTTAGTGAGGACACTGATGGCTCTAAACTCTATGGCCTGATGGGGCGATACTACACTGACAACAGCAACGCACACGACCTTGACGCTGCTGCCAATGACTCAATGCGTCTGATGTTCGCTCGCCAAGATACTAAAATGTCGCTTGATTTCGGTACAGGCGCACCGGTGCCAGGTATGCAGGCGGACAACTTTATGGCACGCTGGACGGGGTATATCACGGTGCCAGCCAGCGGTAGCTACCAAATAGGTGTTAATTCCGACGATGGCGTACGCGTAAAGCTCAATAATGGTCTATTTGGCGCACAAAGTACAGTAATCGACAAATGGTCGGGTGCAACAGGGCTAACCTGGAGTAGCAATATCAATTTCGAGGCTGGCAAGCAGATACCTATCACCGTAGATTGGTATGAGCTTGGCGGAGGTGCAGCCCTAAAGCTACACATCCAAGGTAACGGCTATGCGGCACAGGAGATACCCGTAAGCTGGCTTACGCCTAAAGCCAACGCCGTGCCCGAGGGTTGGCAGCTTAACGTTGACGTAGATGGCGATATAGCCTATGAACGCCTTCGCGTAAGCGGTACTAACGTCATACTTGAGGACTCTTCCCGCCAGACCCATACCTATACAGCTATTGCGGGCGGCTACAAACCACCAGTCAATGAAGATGCTGTACTAGTGAAAAATACCGAAGGTACCTTTACTCTTACCGATGTAGACGGCCGCGTATACATATTTAATACCGATGGAACACTAAAGTCTGTCACGACACCGACCGATGATCGTAACCCCGCGGCACTAAAGTACTTCTACGGTACCGACCAGAACGGTGGTGGCATCCCACGCCTCCTGCGCATTGAAGATGGCGTCAACTCGGCACGCAATGCCACCCTGCACTACAAAGGCGTGCAAGATGACAACATGTGTGGACACCCGAGCGGCTTTGATGCTGCGCCAAGCGGTATGCTGTGTGCAGTGAAGACAACCGATGGTGACGAAACAAGATTTTACTACAAGAATGGTCAACTTGCCCGCATCGCCCGCCCAGGCAACGATATTACTGACTATCAATACAACGCTAGCGGTCAGATTGTTGCCATCCGTGACAGTCTAGCTAGCGACGCCATCGCTGCTGGCGTTCGCGCAAATGACGAAACGGTTACTACCGAGCTAGCATACGACGCTATAGGTCGCATCTCATCAGTCAAGGCACCTGCTGCCACGGCTGGCGCAGATCGACTAGAGCACACATTTGATTACAAGCCAGGCGCTAGCATTGCCGCTAATCGCCTCCACAAGGTAAGTGCGCCAACTAACCACATACTCACTACCGCCAAATACCTTGAGCAGAGCCAGAATGACTGGAACAATATGGTGTACATGCTGCACGAGCAAGCACCGGGAACCCAGCCGATCTACTCGTGTATTCGTAGCAATGGCACAAGGTATGCAACCGCACTACAGGGCTGCCACATACCGCAAAATACCAACCTTGGTGTCATCGGCTATCTATACCCTACGCCTACTGGTGAAGCCACTAAGCCTATGTCGCGCATACGAGCTAGCGACGGGTATGTTCTAGAATACCCAGCGACATCGCTTGCCGGATGGACGACGGAAGAAGTGTTGGGCTATGGATTTGAAAAGCCAATCAACGAAGGCGTCACAGAGATGCACATTAGTGGTGCATCCGAGCCAAATGGTTACAGCAAGCGGGTTGAATACGATGCTCTACTACGCTCTACTAAAGTTACAGACCTAACAGGTAAAGTCGAGCAGACCGAGTGGGATGGTGTAAAGGATTTACAACTATCTACAACCGACCCTACTGGCTTAAAGAGTACGACTATTTACGACGGAGATGATCGCGCGATTGACCAATACGGGCCAGCGCCTAGCGCATGGTATGGTACCGACCGCAAGCCAATCGCCAGCTACACTAGCCAGGTACCACGTACAAGCACTGGCTACGATGAGGGTATAGTCGGCCCAGCAGTTTCATGGTATCGGCTAAAGGGCAATAACATGGTGATGACAGGTACACCTATCGCCAATACCACAGGCTTTGCCAGTAATGGTGCGCCAGAAAACGGTAACCCAGCCTATCTACGCCACGTCTTTGGCAGCCAAGCGCTACCATTCGAGGCGACCACTGAACCGGGAGTTACGGGCTATGGCTTTGTAGCAACCGGTAAGTTCACCGCCCCGCAGACTGCTACTTACACCTTTACGATGTACAACGATGACAGCGCTACCTTGCTAATAGATGACAAGCAGATACTTAGCAACTGGGGTACAAAGACGGCAAACGATGTAACGAACACCCAGGTAGGCACATTCGCAGCCACAGCGGGTAAATCATATAGGTTCCAAATCCGCTACGGCTACGATGGCAACGCAAAAGGTAGAATGGCACTTGAAATAAAAGGTGCTGGCATTCCCGATACCATAGGTGGCGGTGCTGGCACTAGGGATTGGTCTGCCTATCTCAAGCCGGGCTACAATCTGCAAACTAGCACCACTGCCCATGATAACCAACTCGGTAACGTCGCCAGCACCACCCAGTATTCAAATCCTGCATACGGAACGGTGAGTAGTACGACTCTTGACCCAACTGGGCTAAACCTTGTCAGCCAAGCTACGTATGAAGCACCGGGCACTGGCTTCTTGCGGCAAACTAGCAAAACACTACCTGGCGGCGGTACAACCACTTACCAACACTATAGCGCCACTGATACGCGCGACAACCCCTGTACGACTGAAACTGAAGCCTTCCGCCAGGCTGGCCGACCAAAAGGCAAGGTAGAGGCCGACCCAGATGGCGCTGGCTCGCAAACTGGTCGTAGTAGCGAAACAATCTACAATGAGTCGGGCGAAGTGGTAGCTACTCGCTATAACGACGAGCCGTGGACATGCACAAGCTATGATGTACGCGGTAGGGTTATCGAAACAGCCGTACCTGTCGTAGATGGAAAGCCTGGTCGCACTGTCACAAACAACTATGCATACGACGGCAACCCACTCATTACAAGCACAGCAGATACCAGCGGCATCATCATCGTAGAAAACGACTTGCTTGGCCGTACGGTGAAATATACCGACGCCAAGGGTAATGTGACTACAAATACGTATGATGACTTCGGCAAGCTCACCCAACGCACAAGCAAGATAGGCACGGAAAGCTACGAGTACGATAACTACGACCGACTTACGCTACAGAAGCTCGATGGTATCACATTCGCAACCGTTACCTACGATGAGTTTAGTCGTCTAGCCACCGTACAGTACCCAGCTGGCATCTCGCTCTCAAGTATCACGCGTGATACACTCGGCCGCGAGAATGGCACTACGTTTACCGCAAATGGCCAGACGTATACTGACTCCATAGAGCGCTACACAAGCGGCGATATCAAGCAGGGTACCGAAAACGGCACAACTAAAACCTACCAGTACGACAACGCAGGGCGCCTGACTGGCGCCACAGTTGGCGGCAACACGTTTAGCTACGAGTTCGGCACACCAGACGCCGCGTGTAGTAGCGTAGCCGGTAACAACCCGAATACTGGTAAGAACGGCAACCGCACCAAGATGACGGTAAACGGCAGTGCGACCACCTATTGCTACGATATGGCTGATCGCCTGATTAAAAGTAGCGACCCGACATTGACCGATGTGCAATATGATAGTCGCGGCAATACTATAAGCCTTGGCGATACCAACAACAAAACCGAGTTCGGCTACGATGCTGACGATCGCAATAGCAAGATAAAGTCTGGCGATAAAGAAACACTCTTTACCCGCGATGCCCAAGATCGCATCATCACCCGTGAACACAAAGTTGATGGCGGCACGACCGGTAGCGTCACATACGGATTCACTGGCAGTGGTGATAGCCCTGACTTCCTGCAAGACAATGCAGGTAACGTAAAGCAAAAGTACGTCATGCTCCCTGGCGATGTCATCGTGACGATCAAGCCAGATAGCACAAGTGCCGGTGCGACAACCTACAGTCTGCCGAACATTCATGGCGATGTCTACCTAACCGTAGATGCTGATGGAGCTGTAAAGTCCACTCACCAAACCGGCCCATTCGGCGAGCAGCTGCCAAACCAGACGAGTCCACAAAACACCGCAGATGGTACTACCTGGAACTATGTCGGGCAGCATCAAAAGCTCACCGATACTGATACCAGCCCTATAGCCGGTGGTATAATACAGATGGGTGCGAGGGTGTATATTCCAGTCCTAGGGCGATTCCTGCAGGTTGATCCGGTGGAGGGCGGTGGTGATAATGCATATGCATACGTTAATGACCCGGTGAATGAAGATGACCTTGATGGCAAGATAGCCCCACTTCTAGCAATAGTGGCGTGGCAGCTTGGAAGGATTGCTGTACAGCAAGCAGTAAAGTATGCCGTAAAGCATGCCGCTAAGCAGGCAGTGCAACAGGTCGCAAAGAAAACGATGGTAAATACGACCAAAAAGGTAGTGCAAAAAGCTGTACCCAAGCAAAATTCTGGCGCAGCGCGTAACCTCAGGGAACAACTTGCCATCAAGCAGGTACGAACAAATCCGAAAATAGGAACTCGTATTATGAACGAGAAGATAAAAGACCAGCGATTCAAAGCCGCCGATGGATGGAATAAAATGAGATATGTACATCGTCCTCTCACGCCAAGAGCTGGTGGTAAGATTGTAGTGCATTACTTCTACAATATCAGCAGTAGATCCGTTAAACAGGTAAAGATTAAATACAGGGGTAGATAATGCAAGTCAGGTGTATTAGTAATCAAATATCAAAAGTGAGCGACAGGCTACAGGCTTATGCGTTTGATCAAGATGAAGATGGAGAAATAGATATTACCGTTGATAAAATCTACGATGTGTACGGAGTTCAGGAAAACAATCTGGGGAGATTCTACTTAGTGCAGACCGATGAGTTAAATAGCGATATGCCTTGGTGGATGCCAGCCGAACTGTATAAGGTTAGTGATTCGTCTACTCCTATAGGCTGGGTGACTAAAGAGTCAAAAGATTCTACAGGACATAACTTAACCATAAGCTCCTACCCAATGTATTTTGATGCAGAAGAAGATATCGAAGACAGTACGGAGAGAGGTTATGAAGTATTTGAAGAAATGCGAAGACTGAATTCTGAAGTAAAATGATAGAGTTGTTGAGTGCAGATAAAGGTAAATAACATAACTCGGATTGTACATAAAGATGCATACAACAAGAATCAACTCCTACATCGTAAATATAAGCTCTGCAAAGGATGACCGTGCTAAGTACAGAATTACAAGCACTAATACACTACCTTGAGCACCGATATGAAAATGATTCAATTGATATCTCAAAAGTCGAATCCGCTACATCAGCTTTAATAGTAAGTGACAACTTTGAGTCTTTGCCGGAGAACATCCAAAACGAAATTCTCTTCTTAGATAACTATGAGATTGAAGAACCTTCTGTGGAGCAGATCACAAATTCTGATGAAAAGGCCTGACCCTGGAAAACATTGTTTAGTTATATAATATAATAAATGCCTAGCCTCAATACACACAAAGTATTTATACAAGATCACTTTTACCACATATATAACCGTGGGTGGAATTATGGTGAGATATTTTTAGAGGAAGCGGACTGTAGGTATTTTGAAGAGGTATTACAACGACACATCTCCATAGAACCCGTAGCAGATGCGCGAGGTAGGCTATATGCGCATATGCGACCCGACATCGACCTGAATGCTTACTGTTTAATGCCTAACCATTTTCATATGCTGGTATACATACGCGATGAAGCTGCGGCGACAAAATTTATCAGCAGTGTGATGACGGCACATACGATGTATTTTAATAAGAAGTACAAACGACGTGGGCCACTATGCGAAAGCCGCTTTAAAGCAGTGATCATTTTGCAGAATGACCAACTGATGCATATTACACGCTATATTCACCTAAATAATAGCAGCTATAAAACCTGGCCATGGAGCAGCTACCATGACTATGCGCGCGAGCACCCTCGCAACTGGATAAATTCTGCTCCAATTTTAGAATTATTTACAGGTAAGGAAGCATATTTGGAATTTGTAGATGATTATGCAGAGCTCCAGCGCGAACGTGATAGTATTAAAAAGGAATTAGCGGCAGGGTAATTTAACACTTACACCATAAACCAGCTTATTCCAGGGCCAGGCCTTTACATCCTTTACATCCAATCTCACCCCTACAAAAATGTGTCCGAGCCCAGACTGCCAGCTGGAGGAAATTACAGGACATATGATGTAAATCCAAAAATTGGTGCAACAGCAGACCGTGAAAGGATAGTCGTGGACTCATTAAGTGGTAGAAGTTGGTATACGAAAGATCATTATGAATCTTTTATGGAAATATTCTAAGTTAAAGGAGATTTTACATGCTAAGTAAAGAGCAGGCGGAAGAGCTGATTGTGCAGATGTCGGCAAAAGGGGTGTTGTTCGTTGACGGAATGCGCGAAAAAGAGCTACTCGAAATAGAAAACTTACTTGGGGGCCCGATACCCCAAGCTTTACGCCTGCTTCTATCTCTTGCAACACCGATATCGATCGACAACAAATCAGGCGAATTTCCGAGATGGGACATGGGTATAGCGCTCACGATAAATAATTCGCAAACCTTTGTTGATGAGCTATTCAGGGCAGATATCGAACAAAGTGGATACTGGCATTCTCGATTCGGAGAACGCCCACAAAAAATAGAAGATGCATGGGGTCAGGCACAACGGGTTTTGGCTTCTCAAGCTCGACTTATTCCTGTATTTGGCCATAGGTACATGATTATAGGTGACGTTAACAGCCCAGTACTCTCATATCATGGCCCCCTAGATACTATTATTTACAGTGAGAGTCTAGTAAACTACCTCTGTGAAGAGTTTAATCTAAAATACCCGCAACAGATGATATCCAGGGGCACGGCTCCAATTCCAGGCTTCTGGGACGAGATTATTGGAGCCTAAGTATAGAATATCTTGAGGCTTGTCCCTGAAGCGATGCGAAATACTGTATAGTAACATATTATTCCTATCCAAGGATAAACCCTGGAACTAAGATAATACCGGTACGGTAACGCAAAAATACCTCAACCTCCCCGGCGACGTAATAGCAACCACAAAACCAAATAGCACTAGTGCTGGCGCGACAACCTACAGTCTGCCGAACATCCATGGTGACGTTTACCTCACGGTAGACGCTGATGGTCGGGTAAAATCCACTCACCAGACCGGGCCATTTGGTGAACAGTTGCCAAATCAGACGAATCCACAGAACACCGCAGATGGTACTACCTGGAACTATGTCGGGCAGCATCAAAAGCTCACAGACACCGACACTAGTCCGATCCAGGGTGGTATAATTCAGATGGGAGTGAGGGTATATATACCGGCTCTTGGACGCTTCTTGCAGGTTGATCCAGTAGAGGGTGGTGGCGATAATGCCTACGCATACGTTAATGACCCGGTGAATGAGAATGATCTTGACGGCAAAATAGCACCACTCGTTGCCATTGTCGCTTGGCAGCTCGGAAGAATTGCAGTGCAGCAAGTTGTAAAGTATGCCGTCAAACAGGCAGCAACACAAGCTGTCAAACAGGTTGCTAAAAAGACTGCCGTTGAAGCATCCAAGAAAGTTGTGCAAAAAGCGGCACCAAAGATGAGCGCCCATGCTCGTCAAAGAGCAGTAACGAGAAATATCGGTATGAAAGATATTCGAAATACAATGAATAACGGCGTAAAGTTTAAATACAACCACCAAGGTGTTAGAAAGACTGGTTACTACAGCCCACAATCAAAGATCTTTGTAGCAGCCCGCGGGAAGAAAGTTATAACCGTTATAAACAAGGTAGACAGAAAATATATCAATAACCTGTATAGGAGAAGATAATGAAGCTAAAATATGATAAAGAATCGGACGCTGCCTATATTCATTTAAAGGAATCAGGCCCAGGAGAGGTCGTGGACACACAAGGTGACTGGCCCATTCACATTGATATTGCAAAGGATGGCGCTGTCGTAGGTATTGAGATAATGGATGCGTCAGCCATTTTAACACAGCAAGTGCTTGAATCGGGCGAAGTCTAACTACTAAGTATGTCGAGGTAGACCATGCTAAATACAGAATTACACACACTAATACGCTATCTTGAACACCGATACAAAAATGATTCAATTGATACCTCAAAGATTGAATCTGCTACCTCAGCTTTGATAATAAGTGATAATTTTGAGTCTTTGCCAGAGAATGTTCAAGACGAGATTATCTTTCTAGATAACTATGAAATTGAAAAGCCCTCTACAGAGCAGATTGCAGATTCTATTAAGACCCTGAGGAATTACGTTCAGGCGATAGATAAGGCAAGTTAGATGTATCAGCAATCACATATCAAGATCAAGAAGTTAGTGGATTCCTTAGAGGCACAGGGACGTATAGACAGAGTCGACAACAACAAGAATCTAATCGAGTACTCTTTCTCTAATACGCATGAACATACACTAAGCGGTAAGATTATACTATCTCCTGACTTTGACGTTCTTTATATGAGCTTTAGCGACCTGACCAATAAACACTACGCCAGAGGAGAGTCATTGGAGGTAGAAGACGTAGAGAAATTCATACTAAACTCAATCAATGAGCGAGTTAAGTATGGTAGAAGAGTTTTTGGCAAGAAGTTTCTGTCTATTGGTGATATAGTCCTGGATGAAAAAATAGATAGTTAGAATTAAAATAATGGCTAAAGTTTTTATACGGAGTCCATGTGAAGTATGCGACTATCTTACACATGCGGTAGATGAAAGAGGATTGTACTTTATCTGCCCAGTATGTTACTGGGAAGATGATGAGTTCCATGAAGATTCTGGTAATCCATGTGACGTAAATCATGGCCTTTCTCTAGATGAGGCACGGGCAAATTATAAAAAGTTCGGAGCATGTGAAGAAGATATGGTTGTGCATGTTCGTGCGCCAAAACCTGAAGAACTACCCCAAATGTAGATTAGTATCTTTTATGCATTGACCAACAGGGGTGGCTATGATATATTGCACTTGAAGGGTCTTGTGTTTAAAAACCATTGGCACCTGAGGGTTAAGACTTCAGGTGCCTTTTTGATAGGCAGGAAGCCGGTCTTCAACGAAAAAGTTTAGACCCACTAGCGTTTGAACGATTCCGCCGAAGGAGGTTTTCCTATGGTTCCATGCCCAAGACAACGACTGCGAGATCATACGGCAGGCCTTTTATCGCGCAAGTGGATACTCCGTGTCGTTATTGCGCTTAGTACCGGCGTCAAGCGGCGCTCGCCAGCGCCACCGCGGCCTAGCCGCGAACTCTCTAGTAGAGTGGGTAAATCCTCCCAGGTACGTAGTTGCTACGCTCGGAAATGAATCCGTGCGACCAATAAAGCCTACGTATCTGGGGGGGTACCTTCAACTTATTGATACTTTAGTACCCTACATGGGTATTTTTTTATTGTTAGGGGGCTCTTTACTTGACCCCTAGTGCTATAATGGAGCAATTATGTCATCTGTTTATTTTATGCGCCATGCGGAGTCGGCGTCGAATACGACCCCTCACCTTATTGGTGGCCGGCAAAACGATGTACCACTCACTGCGTACGGCGAAGAGCAGGCAGTCGCACGCGGCCAAGCCATGAAGCGCCAGCTTATCAAGCCAAATATCGTGGCGGTATCGCCCGCACTACGCACTCGTGATACAGCGCGTTTGACACTGGGTGAGATGGAGTACCGCGGTAAGGTGTACATAGACCCCGATTTGCAAGAGCTCTCGCAGGGTGAGTTTGAAGGCCAGGTGCGCGATGAGGTGTGGACAGCGGAGCGCGAGGCAGAAGCGGCGTTACTGGGTAAAGACTATGCTCTACCTGGTGGCGAATCGGTCGCTGCACTAGGCGAACGTATGTATGCGGCTGCCCGCAGGCTAGATGGGCTGGCTCAGCAGTCGGAATACGCACGCAGCTACAATCATATGTATCTACCACCCCATGCATTGGCGGTTACTCATGAAATGGCCATTAAGGCATTAGTAGCGCTTATTGAAGATAGAGACCAAACATGGGCTCGCAAGACACGCATACCCAACGCATCGCTTACCAGAATAACGTTCACAGAGCGCAGCGAACGAGTTGACTTTTTAGGATTAACCTATTGAACGATCCACGCAATGTAATAGATGAATACAAAGGCATGCCACATGACGAGATTGTGGCCGACCTTGATGCGCACGGCAGCAGCTTAGAAATCGCGGTAGATAACGTGGAGCGCGACTTTAATATGGGGACGATTGTGCGCAGCGCAAACGCGTTTGGCGTGCGGCACGTGCATATCATCGGCCGCAGGCAGTGGAACAAGCGCGGTGCGATGATGACTGACAAGTACCTGCATGTGCATTACTACCCTGATATTGAGGAGTTTATGGCTGGTATGGCCAGCAAACACTTGGTTGCGGTGGATAATGTGCCCGGCTCGGTACCTATAGAGCGGGCTGAGCTTCCGCGGAATACCGTCCTGCTATTTGGGGCAGAGGGGCCAGGCATACGCCAGGAATTGCTAACGCGAGCACACAGTATAGTGAAAATACAGCAATACGGCAGCACGCGTAGCTTAAATGTTGGGGTAGCCGCCGGGATTGTAATGTATGAATGGACGCAGCGCAATCACCGTTAATGGTGACGTCACATAGTGCTTAACCCGTGTCTCAAAACCCCCTGTCTCACCACCGTTTTTCTTTCGAGGCATGTCTGGCCAACGGCTGCAACATGGTTAGCCTCTCTAGAAAAAGGTAGTGAGCGGGGGTTTTGAGACTGAAGTTGCTTATCCTTGCAAAATGACGCCATTTATGCAAAAATTACATCAATATGAGTTCGCTTTCGACTGAGCCTTATAAAGGCACGCGCGACTGGTACCCGGCAGACATGCGCCTGCGGGAGTATATATTTGCGGCGTGGCGCAAGGTAGCCCGTAGCTACGGCTATGAAGCATACGATGCTCCGCTTTTAGAACCAGTCGACGTATACGAGGCCAAAAGCGGCCAAGAACTCGTAAGCGAACAAACCTACGCCTTTACCGACCGCGGCGAGCGCCACGTCGCAATCCGCCCCGAGATGACCCCGAGCGTCAGCCGTATGATTGCAGCCCGCCAGCAGGAGATTGCCATGCCGGCACGCTGGTATAGTATTGCCCAGTATATGCGCTACGAACGCCCGCAGCGCGGCCGCGAGCGCGAGTTTTGGCAGCTGAACTGCGACTTGTTTGGCATTGAAGGCGCAGAGGCTGAGGCTGAGATTATCAGCATGGGAGCAGCGTTGCTGCATGCTCTTGGTGCTAAAGATGATATGTTTGTCATCAAAATTAATAACCGCCGTATTATTAACCTGATGATGGCGCAGTACTTGGGGCTGGATGGCGTGCAAGCACAGCTGATGATACGGCTATTCGATCGTAAAAATAAGATTGCGCCAGAGGCCTTTCGAGACCAGGCGATAGAAATATTTGGGGCCGAAGCGGCACGTGAGGGCTTGCAAAAGCTCGCTCAAGTACTGGCAGCTCGCACCATGGCTGATTTACCCGAGCAAATCCGTGATAGCACGGTGGTAGGTGAAATCCGAGAGCTGTTTACGCACCTGGAGCGCGCAGGCATAAAAAACGCGATGTTTGACATTACCCTGATGCGCGGGCTGGATTACTACACGGGCACAGTGTTTGAATTTTTTGACACCCACCCTGAAAATAGCAGAGCGCTCTTTGGTGGTGGTCGCTACGATGGGCTAGTGGGGCTGTTTGGCGGCGAGCCAGTGAGTGCTGTGGGGTTTGCGCCGGGGCTCACTATGACCGAACTCTTCCTTCGTACACATAAATTACTACCCACATTTTCTAGTACCACAGATATCTATATGGTAGTCATCGGTGATAATCAGCGCGGAGCAGAAAAGCTAGCGCGTGAACTTAGGCGCGAAGGGGTAAACGTAGAGCTAGACTTTACTGGCCGTAAGCTTGATAAACAGCTAAAGACAGCGGTAAAAAAAGCTATCCCCTACATTCTATTCGTAGGTGAGGCAGAGCTTAATACAGAGGTATATCCGCTCAAAAATACGATAAGTGGCGATGAGAAGCGCCTTAGCTTTGAGCGTATTGTGAGTACTATTACCGACCGCCGCAGCCGACACTCGCGCGACGATGACATTTTTGATGTGGCTAGCGACTAGCCATAGCGTTTATGCTATCATAAAGCTATGAAACAGACGTTAAGGCAAGGCTTTACCATCGTAGAGCTGGTAGTGGTAATAGCCGTAATAGCCATACTGGCAACTATTGTCAGTGTGATGTACGTTACAGTGCAGGAGCAGGCGCGTGATACACAGCTGCGTGATGGTGCTAATAAAGTGGCGGGGGCGATACAGCTATTTTATAGTAAATACGAACGCTTACCGCGTGGTGGCTCTGGCTCAACGGTTGCTATTGGCACGGGTACCGAATGCACCGACGGTGCGGACGAATTTTTTGGTAAGAATGTTTATACTTGTACGGTAGAAGATACGCTGGTTGCAAGCGGCTATCTGCCAGACGGATTTTCGTCGAAGCTGCCTAAAAATAAACTGTATAACCCTACTTCAACGAATAATCTGTCGCTTATGGTATATACCCCCCCTGCGGCACGCAAAGTGATGGTATATTACACTATGGAAGGTCAGACCGACGAAGATAAAACACGCTTCGACGCAGAGCTGACAAAATGCGGCTATAATCCTGCGGGCACTATATCGCCGCGTGATAGCTGGGGTATGCGCGGTGGTATCTGCGCCGACCTATAGCCACATCTGTTGGTTATCTGGTACAATAAGTAGCTATGAAATCGACTGTAAAAAATATATCTGACACACGAGTGCTTGTAACGGTAACATTGGATGCCGGCGAGCTAGCTGCGGCCGAGCAAGTGGCCTTAAAAAAACTGTCTAAAGACGTAAAGGTGAACGGCTTCCGTAAGGGGCATGTACCAATCGAAGTAGTAAAGAAGAATGTCGACCCAGCCACGCTTAGCCAAGAAACGGTAGAAAACGCGCTCAGTAAGGGTGTGGCTGAAGCCTATCTGAACAACGATCTGCAAGCGCTTGAGCGCCCTGAGGTAGAAATCAAGAAGTTTGTACCTGGTGATACGCTGGAATTTACAGCCGAAGGAGATGTACTACCTAAAGTAACGCTGGGTGACTACAAAAAGCTGAAGGCTACCGCAAAAGCGGTGGAAGTGGCTAAGGATGATATCGAGGATGTGGTGGAGCGTATGCGCAAGGGCTTTGCCGAAAAAAAGGAAACCAAGGCAGCCGCTAAGGATGGTGACGAAACGGTTATCGACTTTGTGGGCAAAAAAGACGGCGTGGCATTTGAAGGTGGCACCGGTACTGATTACCCACTGACGCTCGGCTCTAATTCGTTTATCCCTGGCTTTGAAGAAGCGCTGGTAGGCCTTAAGCCTGGCGATAAAAAAGATGTTGAGCTGACATTCCCCAAGGAATACCATGCTAAAGACCTGGCTGGCAAAAAAGTGGTATTTGAAGTTACCGTAAAAAAAGTAAATGCCGTGACACTGCCTAAAGTAGACGACGAATTTGCCGCGAAAGTAGGCCCGTTTGCTAGTGCCAAAGAGCTACGCGATGATATCAAGCGCGAGATTACCGCACAAAAGGAACGTGAAGCCGGCGATCAGCTGAAAGATGATTTAGTAAAGCAGCTGGTAGAAAAGAGCAAAGTAAGCGTACCCGCTGTACTGCGCGAGGATCAGATTAAGAGTATCGAGCAAGACTTACGGCAGAACCTGATGTACCAGGGTATGACGCTGGAACAATACTTTGAAAGCAAGGGGTACGCCGACCGCGATGCCTGGGCAAAGGGTGAAGCAGAAGAAGCTGCCGACAATCGTATTAAGGCTGGGCTAGTGCTGGCTGAGCTATCGAAGGAGCTAAAGATTGAAGCAACCGCCGATGAGCTGGCCGAGCACATTAACCAGTACAAGCAGTCCTACGCGAATAACCCAGATATGGCCAAGCGCTTTGACGAGCCAGAGGTACAGCGTGAGGTAGCGAACCGCTTGATAACCGAAAAGACGGTAGACGAGCTGATGAAGCTGAATCCGGTGAAGAAGAAATAAATCTGAGTTTTGAGAATACAAAATTAGCACTCTAGCTTGACGAGTGCTAATTTTTTGCGTAGTATAAAGGTATGACGAAACCGAGCAATTATTTAGTGCCAAATGTAATCGTAAAAACCCGTGATGGCGAGCGGGGGTATGATATCTACTCGCGGCTACTAGAAGACCGCATTATATTCTTGGGTGAAGAGGTGAATGAGCATACTGCCAATGTGATAGTAGCGCAGCTATTGCACCTTGCCAACGAAGACCCAAACAAAGACATTCAGCTGTACATTAACAGCCCAGGCGGCAGTGTATATGATGGCTTGGCGATTTACGACACTATGCAGTATATAAAGCCGGACGTACAAACAATTGGGATCGGCTTACAGGCCAGTATGGGCGCCTTTTTACTAAGTAGCGGCACCAAGGGTAAGCGCTTTGTACTCCCGAATTCACGTGTGATGATCCACCAGCCGTCGAGCGGCACACAGGGCAAGGTTACAGACCAGGAAATCACCCTGCGCGAAGCAATCGCACTAAAAGAGAAGCTAGCCGAGATGATGGCTAAAAACACCGGCCAAAAAGCAACTAAGTTGAAGGCCGACATGGAGCGTGACTTCTGGATGAGCGCCGAGGAAGCCGTAAAGTATGGTGTGGCAGACGAAGTAATCACAAAATAGCTTGACATTTACCCCGGACCCACGATACACTAGTAGGTAATGAAGATTGTGTAACGTGGGTTGATTATGTACCGCGCCTCTGGCGTGGCGTTTTGGTATATGTAACCTGCGTTCGGTAAAGCTTCGGGCGCCAAGCTATCTGCGAGAAATCTAGAGAGACCCACCTCTGTTATTTCGTAGCAATTATCAATCTATAACAACGGGAGTATACCGAATGCCAAAGGCAGACACCAAGGCAGTCGCACCAGTAAAGCGCGTGTTCTTTACCAGTGACGATACTGCACTAGAGGTTCCAAACCTGCTCGCACACCAGAAGGAGTCATGGAAAGACTTCGTAGAAACTGGTTTGAGCGAGATTTTTGCGGAACTGAATCCAATCGAGGATTATACCGGACAAAAACTAGCTTTGCGCTTTAAGGACTATCAGTTCCAGGAGCCAAAGAACAACGAAAAGTTCGCGAAAGAAAACAACCTTACTTTTGACGCGCCGCTACTGGTAAACGTAGAGTTGACCAACAAAACGACCGGCGAAGTAAAAGAGCAGGAAATCTACCTTGGCGATTACCCATGGATGACCGACCGCGCCACGTTCATCATCAACGGTACCGAGCGCGTGGTGGTAAGCCAGCTTATCCGCTCTGCCGGCGTATTCTTTACTGCTGAAAAGGGTGTGGGCAAGAGCCTGTACAGCGCCAAGCTGATCCCCGGCCGCGGTGCATGGCTAGAGTTCGAGACCGCCAGTAACGGTGCGCTCTATGTAAAGATTGACCGCCGCCGCAAGATCCCTGTTACCACATTGCTTCGTGCACTTGGCTACAGCAAAGTGTCGGAAATCAAAGAACTGTTTAAAGATATTGACACCGGCGACACGAAGTACATCGACGCCACGCTTGAAAAAGACCCAAGCCACGGTGTAAACGAAGCCTTGATTGAGGTTTACCGCCGCCTGCGCCCAGGCGACTTGGCAACCGTCGATAATGCCCGCCAGATGATCGAGCGTATGTTCTACGATTTCAAGCGCTTTGACTACAGTCGTGTGGGCCGCTACAAGATGAACCAGCGCCTTGGCCTAGACGTAGCAAATACGACTGAAAATCGCGTATTTAAGCTCGACGACCTCGTAGCGATTATTCGCGAACTCATCCGCCTGAACAACACGCAAGAGCCAGGCGATGACATTGACGCCCTATCTAACC
>JBLMYW010000071.1:0-6795 GCA_050258515.1 Acidobacteriota bacterium
CCAAACCCCAACCCAGGGGCTCCACGGGTACGCAGCCAGCGTATCTGTGGAGCCCCTATTTACTTTTTATAATATTTATGGTATAATGGAAGGGTAGATTGAATCGTTCTTTTGAAGGAGAAAAGCCCATGAAGAGAGGTTTGCTAGGTGTCATAGCCTTCATCCTGCTTATCGGCGGGATATGGCTGATTACCAAGTCGTGGCCTTCGCCGCGGCCACAGGCCACCGCAACTCAGGCCGAGCTAGAGCCAGAGACGGCCGAGCGGGCAGAAAGCCCGGCGCCCACGCCGAGGAAAAAGGCCATCAAGGTGGCCGGCAGCGTGCCGGTGAAGCTGCGCTTTCCGTCTATCAAAGACGGGGGCAAGGTGGTGACGGTGCCGGTGGCCGCCAAGTGTAACTGGGTCGAGGGCAACACCATCGACCCAGACCGCAGCCGGATGGATGCCGCCTGCTATGCTGTGGGTAACGGCAAGCCGTACGTCCTGCCTGGTACCCAGGCCAAGGATGTGGCGGTGATTGCCGGCCATACCATGAAGCAGGTGAAGGGCGACAAGCGCCAGATTGCTTTTAACCCGCTGCGGCAGTGGGCGCGCAATCGCGTGATGCTGCGCATCGGTGACAGCGTCGAGGTGTACACCAAGGCCTCGCAAAAGGTCGCCAAGAGCTGCCGGCTGATCTACCAGGTACAGAAATACTGGGAGGTCGACAAGGATAAGCTGGCCACGGGCAAAGTGAGCGATGAGATCTGGGGCAAGAAGACCGAAGTGTTGCCAAACATGGCGCTGTTTATTGGCTGCAAGCAGCGCCAAGGCGGCCCCAGCCTCAAGAATATCGTCTGGCGGGCCAAGCTTGTCGGCACTGCCGGCTGCGGCTAACTCCTACTCCCTAAGTCCGTTCCTGGGCACGCTCGCGCGTGTCTGGGGGCGGACTATTCTTTTATCTATATGTTAAAGCGGAATTCTACAATATCGTTTGGCTGCATCACGTAGTCTTTGCCTTCGGTGCGCATTTTACCTGCGGCCTTAGCATTAGCCTCGCTGCCAGCCGCTACCAGGTCGTAGTAATCCACAATTTGCGCGGCAATGAACCCACGTTCAAAATCGCTGTGGATAACCCCGGCAGCTTGCGGGGCGGTAAAGCCCTTTTTGATCGTCCAGGCGCGTACTTCTTTTTGCCCGGCGGTCAGGTAGCTTTGCAGGCCCAGTATATCGTAGGCGGCATGAATCATTTGGGTGAGGCCGGGTTCGGGGATGTCGTAGCTTTCCAGTAGCTCTTGTGCATCGCTTGGGTCCAGGCCTTTTATTTCATCCTCCAGCTTGGCGCAGATAAACAGGGCATGCGATTCGGCGGCAAGGGCCTTTAGGGCACGTTTTTGCTCTTCGTTTACCAGCGTTTCTTCGTTCACATTAAACACATAAATCACTGGCTTGGCGGTAAGGAGGTGCAAGTCGGCAATATTCTCTCGAACAACTTTTTTACTCAAATTTACAGGGGTACCAGCCTCTAAATCTAGCTTTAGCGCGGCAAGATTATCAACAATATCTTTGGCTTTAGGGTTAGCTTTTGCCTCTTTTTGTACCTTGGCGATACGCGCTTCAAGTGTCTGTAGGTCAGCTAATATCAGCTCGGTGTTTATTACCTCGATATCGCGCTTCGGGTCGACGTTATTTTCTACGTGTACAATATCGCCGCTTTCAAACGCGCGGACAATATGCACAATGGCATCGCACTGGCGGATATTTGCCAGGAACTTATTACCCAAGCCTTCGCCCTTGCTGGCGCCGGCAACTAATCCGGCGATATCCACGAACGTTACTGTGGCAGGAATACTCTTTTCGCTATTGTACATTTTGGCCAGCACACCCAACCGCTCGTCGGGCACTGGCACAATGCCGGTATTTGGCTCGATGGTAGCAAAGGGGTAATTCGCCGCCAATATATCATTATGGGTTAGTGCGTTAAATAAGGTAGACTTACCGACATTTGGTAGCCCAACAATTCCAATAGATAAACTCATACAAATAGTATACCAGATAAAGGTATATGGATGGGGCTAGCCGAAGCGATGATGCTTATGTATACTAGACAGTATGACTATGCGTAAAAGCATTTACTTACTGATTGGTGCGTGCGTATTGATTGTGTCAGTTATGGCACCGATTGAAGCGCGTGCTATCGATAGAATAGCCCCAGATTCTAACGAATATGGATCTGCCGGCTCACATATACGCCTTGCCCTCAGTAACACGTCCAGTACTGGGGGTGTAACACAAATTAAGGTGCCTATTTACATAAAAGCTCCAGCTCCGACCGATGCTAACCCTGTGACAGTACGGGCAGATGTGCAGATTTATAGCTTCCGGCCAATCTCTCGGTACATTGATAGCTATGCTAATACGTATAATCGGCATGCCGTGTGGTTTAACGATGAAACGGTAAATGGCAACACAGGTGGTGAGGGGCGGTGCTCACGCGACGGTAACGACGTCACGCTTAACGCCGGCAACTTTAGGTGGGTGCCAGAATATGGCTTGTGGCGCACGACCGTGTACACGATACTACGCGACCGAGCCTGCGACAACACGGCTGGCCGCGCCAATAATGCCCAGATAGATTTTCGCATGCGCATTACTAGCTTTACCTACACTAGGGATGGCTTTGCGCAGCAAACTGTGAGCGGTGCCGCCTTAAGCGGCCTTCCTCTTGCGAGCGGCGGGAATGCCTGGATATCGTATGCCGTGCCGGATCAGTCAGCGGTTGGTGCCAATAGCTACTACTTTTCTACTAATGCGCGGCGCGATAGTGGTGGTGCGTTTGCTAATTACCGCCTAGCAATGGCGACTCCTTGTACTATTACTACTGGAACAGATGGCGTCATCGAGTTGTATGACCTAGATGATAATAATTCGGATAATAACGGCGGAAATGTGAGCGTTAGTGTGACGAGGGTAGATGTACTGCCAACTCAGTCTGTAACGCTAACGACGGCAAATTCTGGCGGCGGGCCCTACGGTGACGGCGATGGACAGCGGTATCTGCGCAGAATGCGCTTTGAGCCAGGGGGTAGGTATCTTCTGAATGTAAATGGTATTTACCACTGGAATGTATTGCAGTACCGTTTGCCATTTGAAAACATTGCCTATATCACAGGCTGCCCGGCTGGGCAGCTATCGCCACGATTGACGACTAGTCTAGGTTCGGTAGCAACAAGTGTACGTGAAGGCGCCACCTTTACTGCGAACTTCGGGATTAATAGTAGCTCGCGTACCAATGCTAATGCGCGCACCTTTGCCCGAGTATGGTACGAAAGCGACGGTAATGGCGTATTTAACGCTGGAGACAACTCGGTTTGGACGCGCGATAGGAATAACCCATGGGATACTACCACAACCCAAGGTGACAACTGGGTGCATAGCCAGCCTAATATACTGGTAGATGCCTCCCGCGGTACGCGTATATGTGTTAGCTGGAATATCGGGCTATCATCACCCCCTACAACTGGAGTTACGATAGCCAACCCTAATATGCTCACGCAGTGCTTTACGATTACGCGCCCGCCATCGTATGTGCATATATGGGGTAATGACCTGCGGGTTGGTAGCGGGTTTGGTAGCGGCAACCGTAGCGCTAGGGCTACGGGACTTGTTACGTCGGATGGTGCATCGTGGGTAGAATACGCCATAACGGCGCCCGGTGCTGTCACGAACCTCGCATCGCAATCGGGCGCAATGGCAGGTAGCGGTGATCCGCAGGCAAGCTGGAGTTACCTCACGTTCGCAAACCAGCCAAGCTTCGGCAGCTTTACTGCTCAGCCCTCTAACTTAGGGAGCATACCCAATGTACGAGGTGCCGTGCGTACCGCACGCGATAACGGTGCAGCAATAAATACCGATGTAACGGGTAACTTTACTACTTCTAGTATACCTAATCTAAATGATTTTACCGACTCACGCTCTATTACTGCTACCGGCACCATAACGATTGACCAAAATATCGAGTATCGCAATGGGCCGTATGCTACCGCGGGCCAAATCCCTCAGCTCATTTTGATAGGCAATAACATAAACATTACACCTAATGTGACACGTATCGATGCCTGGCTGGTAGCGAGCGGTACAATCAATACCTGTAGTACGAGTGATTCTAGGGCCTCGGTGTGCGGCAGCCAGCTCCGCATTAATGGCCCAGTAATGGCTGATCAGCTAAACTTGCGCCGTACATACCGTAATCTCTCGCAGCTTAATGAAGCTGCTGAAACTATTAACTTACGCGGTGATGCCTACCTATGGGCAAATCGCGTGGCGCAGAGTACCGGTACTTGGCAGACAATGCATACTACTGAATTGCCTCCACGCTACTAAAATACCGAAAAAACCTTGCAATAATCCCTACCGCTTATGCTATACTAATGGATAGTATGAAACTGATAAAAGGGATGGGCGATTTCTTTGCACTAGACATTGGCACGAATGCTATTCGTGTAGTGCAGCTAAAAAAAGCAGGTTCAGGCTGGGCGCTTGAGCACTATGGCTATGCGCCGATAGATAGCAGGCTGACCAGCAGCGACTCTGAAGAGGCGCGTCGTAAGGTGGGCGAAGTAATTATGACGGCTGTAGGCCAAAGTGGCATCAAAGCGAAGAACGTCGTAATTGGCCTGCCTAGTAGCAAAACGTTTACAACGGTCATAGACGTACCGATGGCAAGTGAGGCTGAGCTAAAAGCCACAATGAAGTACCAGATAGACCAATACATACCGATGTCGGTAGAGGACGCCAAGGTAGACTGGGCGCTACTTGGCGGCTCGCTCGCCGCGCAGAATCAGCAAGAAGTATTGCTGTCAAGCGTCGCTAATCAGTATAGCGAAGATAGGCTGGAGCTAGTAGAGTCGTTAGGGCTGAACGTTGTCGCGGCTGAGCCAGACCCCATTGCAATGGTACGTGCGCTTACTGTACCGGGTGCTGCGGGTGCGGTGCTGCAGATGGATATGGGCGAGAATTCAACCGACATTGCCATAGTATATGGTGATGCACCGCGGCTAATTCGTACCATCCCTACTGGAATCAGCTCTTTGGTTAAAGCAACGGTATCTAACTTGAATGTGCAAGAAGACCAAGCAAGGCAGTTTATCTTAAAGTTTGGCTTAGCGCCAGATAGGCTAGAAGGGCAGATGCTGCGTGCGCTAGAATCATCGTTAGATAATTTTGCCGCTGAGGTTACAAAATCGATAAAATTTTTCGAAACACGCTACCCTAGCGTGGCGGTAGACGGGGTGCTCGTAACAGGCTTTGCGGCAACGGTACCACAGTTCAGTCAGTATCTTGCAGGTAAGATTGGCAAGCAAGCTCAAGTAGCCAACCCATGGCAAGGTGTGCAGGTAAGCGACAATGACCAGCGTCAGCTCGCCGCTGTCGCAATGGAATTTTCAACGGCGATTGGCTTAGCGAAGAGGGGTGCGGAGTAATGATTCAGATTAATCTTGTACCGGACGTCAAGCAGGAAATGCTGCGTGCGCAGCGCATGCGTAATATTACTATCTCTATGTCAATCGTAGCCGGGCTTATAGCCGGCGGCGCAGTAGTGGTGATGGGGCTGGCGCTAGGTGCGCAAGCAGTTACTGAAAATCTCGTAGCGGGGCAGATAGATAAAGAGTTTAAGAAGCTACAAGATACTAAAGATATTGATAATGCACTGACAATACAGAATCAATTGAACGCTATCACTGGCTTGAATGATAAGCGGACTATCGATTCACGCCTACTAGACGTACTGGCAGCGATTAACCCGGCCGAGCCTAATAATGTTACATTATCACGTGTAACGCTTGATCCTACCGCAACTAAGCTAGTGATAGAAGGCTCAGCGGTAGGCGGCTACCCGGCTACCGAGGTATTTCGCAAGACTATCCTCAACGCTACGGTAACAGGACGGCAGGCTAATGATGCGTTCGAAGCACCTCTTACCGAAGAGGTGACACTACAAGACACCAGTTATGGCCAAGATGCCGCCGGCAATAGAGTCGTGCGATTTACTATCTCGTTTATTTACCCGGCCGGCCTATTTGATAACACGCTGAAAGATGTAAAAATAACAACTCCATCGCTAAAAGTAGATGTGACCGACTCTCGTACTCGTGTACCAGATAGTATGTTTAGTCAGCCGGCGGCAGACATAAAGGAGGAACAGTAATGGCGCGGATGATAAGCTCAAAACGCAGAGCAATTGCTGATTCAAGCCGTACGATGTTTATGTGGGTAGCCGGCATGTCGGCTGTAGTGGGCATGTGTGTGGTAGTGGCTATATTCCTGGGCCAGCAGATTGTATTTAAAGCAGAAGTCGTGGGCAAAATGACTCATACGCTCAATACGCTCAAGGATAACAATAAAGTAGCTGGTGATTTAGTTAATAACGTTGTGGTGCTAGAAACAAACCAAGCACTGAATTCGCTCAAGGCTACCCCAGAGGATAAAGCCCTGCAGGTAGTGCTTGATGCTTTGCCGGCCGACCGTAACTCACTAGCATTGGGCGCCTCGTTGCAAAACAGCTTGCTAACGAATATAGATGGTCTAACGGTAGAGTCTATCACCCTCGACGCGGGGGGTAGTGTGACCAGCACAGAGGCTACTAGTGATAGCAATAACACTATACCTATACAGATACAAGTATCGGCTAATAATGCGACAGCTATCAAAGAGATGCTACTACGACTTGAGCGCAGTATCCGCATTATAGATATAGAGGGCTTTACGCTTGAGCGCAGCGATGCATCGTACCAAGCGAGCATAACGGCCAAGGCCT
>JBLMYW010000072.1:0-13393 GCA_050258515.1 Acidobacteriota bacterium
GACGCGTACCAGACGGTGACGGATCCGAGTGTATTTGTGAAGTTTCGACTGAAATCTGACCAAGCGACAAGGCCAATTAAAATCAACGAAAATACAAAAGTTTTGTTTGTTTGCTATGGGAATGTTAGTCGTTCACAGATAGCTCGAGCGCTATACAAAAAGCTCTCTGGATTTGAGGCTGATGGAGCAGGCACGGGCGTGCAAGATGACTATCCCGATGCGGGCACGTACGGCAAATACGTCAAAGCGATCCAAAACGATACCGACCCTAACTTTCAGGGCGCGACGGGTGTAATGCTCAAGGAAGATTACGGTATCGATATTACAGATTACTCTCGTCATCAGCTGACTCCTGAGCATCTTTCGCGCTACGATTTGATCGTCAATATCGCTGAACGTTCGCAGACGCCAGAGTGGCTGCGCGGCGATAATGTTACCTGGTGGGATGTGAAGGATCCGAGGGCGACAGCAAAAACGCGCGCCGATGCAATCTCGATAGCAAAGAGGATTGAGCAGCGAGTGCAGCGGCTTGTAGACGGAGAGGTGATAGACGAACATATCGATACGCCAACGCTCCTTGCCTGGACGACCACACCATGGACGCTTCCAGGCAATACGGCATTGGCCGTGAACAAAGATTTGGATTACGTAGAAGTAAAAGTCGGCGACGAGCAATTTATCTTGGCGAAAGCACTTGTAGAAAAAGTACTGCAAGACGAAAAGCATCAGCCGCTCGAATATGAAGTATTGCGTACGATGAAAGGCAGCGAGCTTGTCGGTAAAACTTACGAACCACTATTTGCCGACCACGGTGAAAATGCCCACAAAGTCTGGGCTGCAGATTACGTGAGCGCCGAGAATGGTACGGGCATCGTGCACCTGGCGCCGATTTATGGTGAAGAGGACTTTGTGCTGGCGCAGGAAAATGACATTCCGCGCGTGCATGTGCTCGACGACAACGGCTATTATTACCCGGAAGTTGCCGAGCAACTATTTGCGCTCATGCCATGGGTGGATAGCACCAAGCCACTGGAAGTTTGGGATAATAACAAAAACATCGCGAAGGGCCTAGAAAAAGCCGGCGTGGTCTGGAAAACCGAGTATATCCGCCACGAATACCCGTTCAATCCGCGCAGCAAGCAGCGCATCATGTACCGCGCTATCCCGAGCTGGTTCTTTGACGTGCAGGGTAGCAAGCCGCTGATGCTCGAGCAAAATGAAAACATCAATTGGTTCCCAGCACACCTAAAGCACGGTCGCTTTGCTAAGAACATCGAGCAGGCGCCAGATTGGAACCTCAGTCGCGATCGTTTCTGGGCAACAGCAATGCCGGTCTGGAAAGGCGATAAGGGCACCGTCAAAGTCATTGGCAGCTATGCCGAGCTAAAAGAGCTCAGCGGTGTAGCGCTGGAGGATTACCACCGTCCGTGGGTCGATGACATTACTTTCGATATCGACGGCGAACATTTCACGCGCATCGACAAAGTGCTCGACTGCTGGTTCGAGAGCGGCAGCATGCCATTTGCGCAGTTCCACTATCCGTTCGAAAACAAAGAAAAGTTTGAGGCGAATTTCCCGGGCGATTTCATCGTGGAATACGTTGGGCAGGTGCGAGCATGGTTTTATTATGTCCATACCGTAAATACGGCGTTATTTGGTACCGAAGCCTTCAAAAACGTCATCACCACTGGTACGCTGGCGGGTAACGACGGTCGTAAGATGAGTAAGTCGCTCGGCAATTACACCGACCCAAACGAGCTGATGGATAAATTTAGCGCCGACAGCCTGCGCTTCTTGCTTCTCAGTTCGCCACTTTTGAACGGCGAAGACTTTAGTCTGCAAGATAAAGATGTCGGCGACGTCGCGCGTAAACTTGGTATGGTCTGGAATATGTACGATTTCTTCACGATGTATGCCGAAGTTGATGGCTGGGAGTATGACGGCGAACTGGCTGATCCACTCGAGAGTCTGACTAACCCGCTGGATATCTGGATCGTGTCGCGCTTACATCAGCTCGTAGCTGAAGTTGAAACGCATATGGACGCGTACAATATTCCCGATGCAATGAGCCCGATCCTCCCATTCCTCGATGATGCTAGTAACTGGTATGTGCGTCGCTCGCGCCGCCGTTTCTGGAAGAGCGAAGATGATAGCGACAAAAACGATGCCTACCGAACGCTGCATTATGTATTGACACGACTAAGCTACGTACTCGCACCGTTTACACCGTTTCTCGCCGAGGAACTGTATCAGAATATGACAGGTGATAACGAATCAATCCATCTGAAAGATTGGCTACCGGCTGGTCGCATCAATGAGCTGGTGACTGCCGATATGGAAACCGCCCGCGACTACGTCAATCAAGGCCTGAGCCTGCGCGCTCGCGCCGGCCTCAAAGTTCGCCAGCCGCTTGCTAGCGTGACCGTGCCGAAGCTAGGAACTTTTGTGGATTATCAAGCCATTCTGATGGACGAGTTGAACGTCAAAGCTGTCCAGGAGGGCAGTGAAGTGGCAATAGACGAAGTGGTGACACCAGAGCTAAAGCGCGAAGGCTACATGCGCGAAGTTATTCGCCACGTACAGGCAGCACGCAAGGCGGCTGGGCTCAATGTGGACGACCGCATACAGCTAGCACTGCTTGTGAATACTGATGGTGAATCGGCTGAGTTAGAAAAGGCGATAGAAGAGCATGAAAAAACAATTGCCGAAGAGACGCTTACCACGCAATTCGCTGACGTGCAAGATGGTTATGACACTACGGTGAAAGTAGAGAGTATCGAACTGCGAATCGTTCTGAAAAAAGTATAAATTAAGCATATGCAAAATATAGTATAGACATAAAGTCAATTTTATGCTACTATGAGCACCAAATCATAATTTTGCGGGTGGAACCGCAGGAAGAGGTGTGAATAGTATGAAATTAAATAAACTAATGTTTGCTGCTATGGCTACATTTGCACTAGTAGTGCAACCAGTGTACGCAGTAGTAACCGCGCAAACGGCAAGTGCTGCAAGTGGCGATACGATTGTTTCGCCTGATAATATGAACGGCTGGTACACCACCGCTAATAGCGGCGGCGCGGCTACGTTTGTGTTAGCTAGTTCGCCGCTTGGGCACGGTGCACTCCAGCTGAGTACAGTCAACAGTAACAGTTCAGATGTTCGTGCGGCAAAAACTTCTGGAGTGAATATTCCAGTAGCAAGCCTAACCGAACTCAGCTACGACGCCAAGGTGTTGTCTACTCTTGCACCAGCATCAGTTAATGCATCGTTCCGTCTTGGGATTGATCTTGACAACAACGGTACAGAAGACAAGCCATTGGTGTATGAAACGTACTACAACCTTACATACGTTAATGCTGCCTCTGCTAACGCTACAAATACAAGCGACTGGCAAACATGGGACGTAAAGAACGGCAAGTTCTGGGGTGCTTGGAACGGTGGCGGCGGATACGATACCAACCAGACTCTTGCTGAAGCAACGGCCGGCTATCCTGATGCGAAGATTGTTCGCATGAGCCTAGGGCTGGGTAGTTATAACCCAACCAGCCAAGTGTTGGTTGATAATGTACGCGTGAATGGCCAATCGGTAGACTTTGAAGCAACGATCGTTGCTACCAATGTAACCACCGGTGCTGTATATGGTGCGCTACAAGACGCTATCGACGCCGCAACCGCAGGCAATGTGATTCGACTTGAGCGGTAACATCGTCCTCACCGACGATGTAGACATCACCAAGCCGCTGACCATCGATGGTAATGGCAAAACGATCACCGCAAACTTTATTAAAAGTGGTAATGATAATAACTCAGCGCTATCAGTACTTGCAAATGATGTGACTATCAAAAATGTTACCCTAGACGGTGTAGCTCCAGTTACTAACCAGCTGCACGGTATCAACGCCTACCAGGTTACTAACTTGCTAGTAGATGGCGTGACTACAAAGAACTTCCGTACAGGTATCTTGTATAATGGCTCAACTGGTACTATCCAAAATGTTCATACTATTAATAACGCATGGCACGGCATCAATATCGACAAAGCCGGCTCAAACGTTAACGTGCTCGGCACTAACACGCACACCGAACCATTCAATATCTATGTTGACAACGACACGGTCGGCGTCACGGTAAATGCACCTGCCTACGAGTGGTCACGCAGCGGCCTCGAAGGCCGCGACAACGACCGCGTATATCGCAAGAAAGTGGTGGTAACTCCCGTAACTCCTGTAACACCTACCAATCCTACTACCCCTCAGGATGGTGGCGATAACGGCGAAGTACCGGTTTCTGGTGGTGGCGGCGCTGCTAGCAGCTCAAGCGATAGCGACGTAGCGGTTGCTGAAAGCACGACAACTACGAATGAAAGCAAAGACGCTGAAGTGCTCGGTACCGACGAGAGTGACGTTGACACCTCGAGCGCCCAAGATACCAAAGAAGAAAAGCACTGGTCGCTTGTAAACGTTCTCCTAGCTGGCGTAGCAGTAGTAATGTCTATCATTACCCTAGCTGGCATTCGCGGCAGCGAAGGTAGGGCAAAGTGGCTACGTATCCTTACAATTATCCCAGCAGTTGGCGCAATCATCGCAGTTCTTACTGTCGAAGATTTCACTGCTAGCTTAGGCTGGATGAATGGCTGGACATTACTGTTTATGGTAATAGTAATTGCTCAGGCTGTCTTACGCGCAAATGTGAAACCTGCTGAACAGTAGTTGCATTGCGGCGAGTAGGCAACAGGCTCCGGTACACGCCGGAGCCTGTTTTTATTAAGCTATTGATTTTTTGACAAAACTATAGTATAATGTCATAAAGATCATAAGTTGGTGTGGAGCCAACAGTGAGGTGAGAGGAATTTATGGCATTACAGCTTCGTAGGGGACATACTTCGAGCTTTGGAAAAATGATAGCAACATCGTTTGCGGTGTTGGCACTAATTGCGCAACCATTGGTGGCGTTAAACTTACCAGCGGCATTTGCGATAGGTACTAATACTGTAACGGTACGAGGTAACACGGCTGCTGGCGAAAATCAGCCTGGCTGGATGTTCAATCGTGACGTAAGCACCGCAACACCTTTTGAGTTTAAACCGGGTAATGCTAGCATCGGTAGTGGTGGTTTATATGTAAGCCCAATTGCTAATGATTTTACGGGAACTTGTAGCTCCTCCACGCCAGCGCCAATGCCGGGATGTGATAAGTTTATCGGTGAATACTTTTACCTGGATTCAGTCGATAGTTTCAATTCTATGAGCTATGACTTTAAGATTGCTGGTAGTGGTACGAATGCAAGTGCCGGACAATTTTATGCCAATGTATATATATCTAACACCAACAGCCCGTATCACTACAAAGATTGTAAGCTAGATTTTGTGCCTTCTGTAGGTTCGGCTAGCGGCTACACTACATACACATTCGATAAAGACACAGTTGCTACTAAGGTGTCAGGGACGAATTGTGGTACCGGTACTAAGCTAGCTGATTTTGCTGGTCAATATATACGTATGATTGCTATCAATGTTGGCGATACTAGCTCAAACGACGCTGGTCTAGCTGGCTACTATGATAACGTGGTCGTAAATGGCACTAGCTCAAACACATTCGATTTTGAGCCTTTCGTTCCGTCTATACCGTCGAATCTAGGCTTTGTGTCGTCAGATCAAGTGTGCGGCGGCTATACGAATACCAATTGGACGCAGCCGAAGTGGGGTGCGGTAGTGGGTGCAACTAGCTACGATTATCGTGCACTCTATAATGGCAGTGTTGTATTTAACGCTACCTATACAATTCCGCAACATCCCGGCGGCTCGTTCGGTAGCGGCACTAACGGCCAGTGGGGCTACCAGGTGCGTAGCGTAGCGTCTAATGGCATGAAGTCTGACTGGTCGCCAGTATGTTCAATTACGCTTGATACTGTAGCGCCCGACAAACCTACGCATGAATTCCCGGCTAATGATGCATTTATAAACTACAATAGCTTCTACTTTGACTGGTCAGATGTTACTGGTGCGTCTAGTTACGAAGTACAGTTTTCACGGAGTGATTCTACGGATTCTAATGGCGCGCTCAATGTAGGCGTATGGGCCGGCGATGCGAGCCATAATCAGCCTACCGAATCCCGTGCATGGTCATCTGGTGCAAATGGTACGTGGTACTGGCAGGTGCGCGCCGTTGATGCGGCCGGCAACAAGAGCGGCTGGACGGTGCCAGGGAAGGTAACTATCGACATGGTAGCTCCAGAGGTAACTATCGCAAGCGCTTCGCAGACAGATACAACTACAGCAAACTTTGAAGGCACGGTGAGCGACGCCAACCTGCGTTACTATTACTGCTACCTTACCACCAACCAAACAATTACCGTAGGCGACACAACGTACACGCCCGGCCAAGAAGTCGGCATGCGCGATGCAAACTGCAATACCACTTGGGCCAATGGCCAGACCAACTTCAACGGTAGCTTAGGTGGTTTTGATATCACTGGCTTACCAACTGGTAGCTACACCGTAAATTTGGTCGCGTATGACCGGGCGGGCAACAACAATGCTGGTAGCCCCGCAACCTATACCTTTACTATTGAAGCTACTCCTGAAAACAATGGTAATGAGGGTGGTGAGGGCAACGGAAGCAATACTCCTGGCAATAACCAAAACCCAGGCGGCCCAGCTACTACCGGTGACAACGGTGAAGTGCCAAACACTGAAGATGACGACGATGATACCGATGGGGATGCTAACAACCAAGTCTTTACGGCTCCAATCGTAGCACTGGGTAACCAAGGTGTACTCGGTACCAACACCGATAATGGTGGTAACCAGTCAAGCGCTATTGATAGCGGTGATATCTCTGACCAAGAGGTAAAGGGCACGAGCGACGAGAAGCAAGACGGTACGTTTAGCCCGCTTGGCTTTGCCTGGTACTGGTGGCTGGTGGCCCTAGCTGCAATTACTGGCCTATGGTGGCTACTGGCGGCACTACGCCGACGCAAAGACGAAGAGTAATTTCTTACTAGTAGGTAGCAAAAGTGAGAGCAACTAAACTGCTCTCGCTTTTTTTTGTAAAACATACTATACTACTAGCTATAAATGCCAGCCAAACAAACACGAAAAAAACCAGCAACGGTACCATTAAAGCGACGTGTTCATAAACGCGTCAAATTAGCGGTGGTGCCGCATAAGGCCAATCAGTTCCGTCCGCACGCCGTGCGGCGCTACGGTATAGCAATTATTGTGGCGTTTGTGTTGCTCGCCCAGGGCCTATACAATGGCGTTACCAGCGGTAATATACTCGGTACCGAGGCGCAGGTAACCACTGCAGGTTTGCTGGCAGCTACGAACAGTGCAAGGGTTGAGCAGGGCGAGAAGCCGCTAGCGAACAATGCGCAACTTGCGGAAGCGGCCAGGCTGAAAGTGCATAATATGTTTGACGAGCAGTATTGGGCTCATACGGCACCAGATGGCACGACACCATGGCACTGGTTTGGCCAGGCTGGCTATGCGTATGCCGATGCCGGTGAGAACTTAGCCAAGAATTTTACTACCAGTGACAGTACGATAGCCGCATGGCTAGCCTCCCCGACACACCGTGCAAACGTACTAAAGTCAGAGTACAAAGATGTCGGTTTTGCCGTAATGAGCGGAATGCTGGGTGATAAGCCTACCACGCTGATTGTGGCGTTATATGGCGCTCCCGATCAAGCCACAGTGCGGGGTGCGGCACATAGCGAAACGGTGTCTGGTATAGACATGTCGCTCAGCATAATGGCGCGCATTGGCCTGGGGCTGCAAGCGCTTACTCCTGCAGCCATCAGCAGTATCGTTGTGCTGGCAATTGCTGCAAATATAGCGCTTGTCGCGCATATTTACCGCAGTAAACTCCCATTGGCACTACGCCGCAGCTGGTATCGTCATCACGGTCTATACAAGGCAGTCGGGTTTGTCTCGCTCGCTATTATCATTGTCTTTGCTTATGGCGGAGTAGGGCAGATATAGCTTGACTTTTTAACATGTTTGTGCTTAAATAGAAGCATAACACTAGTTATACTACACAAACATGCTACAGTTAAAAACACACAAATTTACCTTTCCGCACGTTGGCGCGTCTCAGCCGCTTCAGCTTAGCCCAGTGCCTATCGATGACGATGAACTCATCCATGCTATTGAGGATCCGGTCAATGACGTATGGCAGCTTGAGGCTACGCCAGACACTCGTGAATTAAATGAATTTTGGAGCGGAGTGGAAGAAGATTTGAAGCACGACCCTAGCTGGTTCACTTTTGCCGGTGATGATGAATAGCCAAGCATGGTACACTGGTAATATGACTGTAACCAAAGCAATTATTCCTGTGGCAGGCTGGGGAACACGCCGTCTGCCGATTACGAAAACGATAGAGAAATGTATGCTGCCGATAGGCAATCGACCGCTAGTTGATTATGTGGTGCAAGATTGTTTGAAGGCAGGTATTACCGAACTGATATTTATCGTGGGCGAAGATAGTACGCAACTTCAAGACTACTACAGAAGTAATATTAAGCTAAACGATTTTCTGCGGCGCAACGGTAAAGAAGAACTGCTGCCACTTATTGCACCCTTGCAGGGTGTGCGGTTGCACTTTTTGACGCAGCCGAGCAATGGTAAACACGGCACAGCTGTGCCTGTGGCATTGGCCTCAGAATATGTTGAGCCGGGCGAGTCTGTGGTAGTGATAGCCGGTGACGATTTCTTTTACAATAAAGACGGTTCTAGCGAAGTGGCGCGCCTGATTGATCAAACGCCAGATGGCTGGAATGGTGTTTTGGGGGCTGTTCTTAGTGATGACGATACGTTAACGGGAAGATATGGTTCAATCGTGGCCGACGAAGAAGATAATTTTATTCGCATTGATGAACATCCCGAGCATCTACCAGTGCCGTTTATAAAAAATGTCAGCAAGTACTTATTGACATATGATATGCTACAGGCAGTCAAACGATATATTACCACTGAGAAGAAAGGTGAATACTACGTTTTTACACCGTTTGAAGAGCTTTTGGAGAATGGTTCTGAGCATATGAAGTTGATACGCTCGAAAGGGCAGTACCTTGATGGCGGCACTACCGAAGGCTGGCTGCATGCAAACAACGTTGTATGCTCGGGTATTGTAAAATAGCTTCACATCTGTTACAATACGTACTTGAACGTTAATTAATGTAAGGAAACTTATGAAAGCAGTCGTGAAAATCGGTGGCAAGCAATATCTTGTGGCCGAAAAAGAGACCCTCCTGGTGGACCTCCTCCCTGAAGGCACAAAAGAGCTCGATCTCGACGCACTTCTCGTAATTGATGGTGACAAGACGACAGTCGGCGCGCCACTCGTGAAGGGTGTGACAGTGAAAGCAAAAGTTGTCGACGAAAAAGTCGCCGGCGACAAAATCCGCGTGATCCGCTATAAGAGCAAAAAGCGCGTAAACACCCAGACTGGCCACCGCCAGAAGTATACGAAGATTGAAATTGCTTCGATAAAGTAAAAGGTTGCGGCAGCTCTGCCGGGACTACAAAAATAACTCTCTTTGCAGGGAGTTATTTTTGTTTAGCGCTCGTGGTATAATTATAAGCACATGCAGGGGAAACAGACAGCGGCGACCGTCATAGCGGTCACGAATCAAAAGGGCGGCGTGGGTAAAACCACATCAGCTATTAATATTGCGTATTACCTGGCTAAGGCCGGCCACGCAACGCTGCTGATAGACTTTGACCCACAGGGCAATGCCACGAGCGGCCTAGGAATTGACAAGCAAACGCTAGAAGGCACGATGGCTGATGTCATTATGGGCAACAAGAAGCTTGCTGAAGTAGTAGTGCAGACTGAATTTAAAAATCTTGCTGTTGCGCCCACTGAACCAACCCTGGCAAATGCAGAAGTAGAGCTAGCGCAGGCGCAGCACAAGTTTAGCCGGTTGAAGTATGCCGTGCAATCGCTTGTGACGCCCTATGAATTTATCGTGATCGATTGCCCACCAAGCCTGAGCTTGCTTACGGTGAATGCACTAATCACCTCGCGCTACGTGCTGCTACCTGTACAGGCGGAATTTTACGCACTCGAAGGCTTAGGGCAGCTGCTGGAAACGATGAAGCTGGTACGCAAAAGCCTTAATCCGACACTCGATTTGATCGGTGTGCTCCCAACCATGGTAGATTCGCGCACCTCGCTTTCCACCCAAGTGCTTGCGGAAATCTCTAAACACTTTCCGGCTAAAGTATTTGAGGCGACAATTCCGCGCAACGTACGCCTGGCCGAGGCACCCAGCCATGGCGTGCCGATAGGTGTATATGATAGGTTTAGCAAAGGCGCTCGGGCGTATAAAGCAGTAACGAAGGAGGTAATAGATCGTGTCAGCTAAAAAGACTGGGCTGGGACGCAGCTTTGCGTCACTGATACCTACGGAGCTGCTGGACGAGTCGTTTGACCCGACTGCCGAGCAAGATGAGCATGTGAGCGATTTGCGCCACATAAAGCTTGCCGATATTGTTGCCGACCCCGAGCAGCCGCGCCGGCAGTTTGATGATGTATCGCTGGAAGAACTGGCGGCATCCATACGAGAACATGGCGTGCTGCAACCAATTGTGGTGACGCCGCACCAAGGCAAATATATGATTGTTGCGGGCGAGCGCCGCTACCGAGCAGTCGAGCGAGCGGGGCTAGATAAAATTCCAGCCTTGGTACGTACGCTGAGCAACCAGCATAAACTAGAGGTCAGCCTGATAGAAAATCTGCAGCGTCGTGACCTAAACCCACTTGAAACTGCCACGGCGTACTTGAAGCTGCGCGATCAATTTAACCTGACGCTTGATGAAATTGGCGATAGGGTTGGCGGCCGTTCATCGGCGACTATCAGCAATACCCTCCGTTTGCTCCGCCTGCCGGCAGCAGCCCGTGATGCATTAGCGGCCGGGCAAATCCGCGAAGGGCAGATACGTCCGCTCATTAATCTTGATGCTGAAGTAATAGAAGCAATTTTGCCGCGCATCATTAAAGAAGGCTGGAGCGCGCGTATGGCCGAAGAATACGCAGCCCGTGTAAAAGCGGCTCCCACCAAGCAAGAGCAGAAGAAAGTAAAGGTGGTACCAAGCCGCTATGATCGACATATTGAGCAGCTCGCAAAACGCCTAGATGCTAAAGTGCGTATAAAAGAAATGTCCGGGGGCGCGGGGCAGATAGTAATATCGTACAAAACGGTCGAAGAGTTTGAGCGTCTGGCTCGGCTGATAGAAAAAGACTAAAACGACGTTATTTTAGTAAACGGAAAAATCCGGAAGCTGACTGGCCCCACAATATCAAAGGTAGGAATAGTACCAAGCCCGCTGCGCGAATCGTACGAATTATTGCCTATGCGGTTATCGCCGCTCACAAATACCGTACCCTCGGGGACGGTGGTATCTATACCTTCGCCACTGGTGGGCGATTGTGGGCCGATACCATCTTTACGCCACTCTTCATCAGGGTGGTAGCCAGTAGGATGTTCCACATTGTACACCGTCAATACGCCACCATCTACGGTGACGCGCTCGCCAGGGTAGGCAATCACGCGCTTGACGATGTATTCGTCGGGCATGCCGGCTACAAAACGCGGGTTTTTAAACACAATAATCTCCCCGCGTTCGGGCATGTACTGTTTGTTCGATAGCTGCGCTGCGGTAATAGGCAGGCGGTTTACGATCAACCGTTCACCATCGGCAAGCGTGTGATCCATGCTGTGCCCGAGTACTGAAAAGCTGCGGAATACAAAGGTGTTAATGATTAGTGTGCCTACGAACACTAAGAAGATAAATAGGGCAAAATTAAAGGCATCTTTAAGGCGTGGATGTCGATCAAAGTAGCTGGGTTGCATTACACTTACTATACACTAGTTTTAGAGAAAAATAAATGGATAGCATGAGCATTTTCCCGTTTATTTTAGCCGGTAAATCTGCTATAGTAGGTGGAAGTATATGTCTAAACGACCTGTTATTGATGGTTTTGTACCGCGACGCTCACCTACCAGCATGGGGAGTGATGTTAACCGCAAGTTGCCGCCAGCAGATCTGACGAATTTTCAGCGAACCATCGCAGCAGGCAGTAGCACCGCTAAATCTGCAGCTAGCACAAAGCCGCAGCAGGCCAAACCGGCACCAGCTACTGTAAGCACCTTGAAGCCGGCTCAGACACATGGATTGAGTCGTACCGATATTGACGAATCGCTGCGCGAAATTGACCAACAGCCAGCAGAAAAGAAATCTCGCCGCGGTCGTAAGTCAGGCGGCAAGCACCCGCGCCGTCGGAAGATTATTAAGTGGGCGATTATTGGAATTCTCTTAGTATTGATCGCTGGTGGTGTGTATGTGGGTATTAAAGCGGTGCTTGCCAGTAATTCGGTATTTAATGGTGATATATTCGGCCTAGTGCAGCATAAAAAACTAAAGCAAGACGATGGTGGGCGTACAAATATACTCATTTTTGGCACATCTGAGGATGATCCGGGGCATGAGGCGGCATGGCTAACCGATAGTATTATGGTGCTGAGCGTAAATCAAGAAACAAACGATGCCTATATGGTAAGTATTCCGCGGGACTTAGAAGTACGGTATGGCCAGGCGTGCCTTAGCGGCTATGCTGGTAAAATTAATGGCGTATACGGCTGCAATTACGAAGATGGTAAAAATGAGGAGGCTGGCGCCAAGGCATTAATGAAGCAGGTGAGCGACGTGACTGGCCTGGATATACCGTATTACGCCCACGTTAACTATTCAGTGGTGCGCGACATCGTAAAGGCACTGGGCAGCATTACGGTAAATATTGAGGGATCTGGTGGTGCACCGGGAGTGATGGATAGTAATTTTGACTGGAAGTGTAAGGGCGGGAATGAGTATGCTAGCCGTGCAACGATGATTAAAAACTGCCCGCCAAACGGTCACTTTATTGACTATCCAAATGGCCCAGCCGAGCTAGACGCCGAGCATGCCCTCTACTTGGCTCAGGCGCGTGGTGATATAGAGCCAACGTACGGCCTTGGTAACTCTAACTTTGACCGCGAGCAGAACCAGCAGAAGATCATTGTTGCCATAAAAGACAAAGCATTAAGCAGTGGCACTCTAACGAATATCGGCAAGGTGACCGGGCTTATTGATGCGGTAGGCAGCAATTTGCGTACTAACTTTGAAACAAGCGAAATCCGTACGCTTATGGAATTGGCTCAGGATATTCCTAACGACTCAATCCAGCGCATCAACCTGCTGGATGAAAAGATTTTAACGGCAAGCGCGCAGCCGGCCCGGGGTAAGTTTGACTTTACTGATTTACGAGCCTTTATTAAGAAAAAGCTATACGCAACCGGTATCTCTAAAGAAGAGCCAGTCGTGATGGTGCTGAACGGCACTGGCGTAGC
>JBLMYW010000073.1:0-5027 GCA_050258515.1 Acidobacteriota bacterium
CAAAAAGAGCAAGATGGCGGCATGGAGCTGCAATGGTTTGATACTATTACCGATGCGATTACAGCCATTGAAAGCGGCCACAATATAGATGAAGACGGTAGCGAAACAGGGCTAAAAATGATGATACTGCGCGATGTTGCGATTTTAAAAGCGGCTACCTAGGCTACGCGCAGTTGTGCACCCTCTAGCAGGGCGAATCCGCGGCGCAGCACCTCAAACTCCTTGTCGTCTGCCCCCTTTTCTTCCGAATAAACTTTGTTTAGTTCGTCGGCAGCCACCCACACATATTCCGAATGGTCGGCTGGGTTAAGTGTAATAGCCCCTAGCGAGCTAGTAAATTGGGCGAAGTACACTACTTCTATGGAGTGCGATTTCTTCACCTCATTCATGTAGGTAAAGCAATCAAACGGGTCACCCACGGCTATATCTACCCCAAATTCTTCGCGTACCTCGCGCTGTAGGCCTTCTACCATATCTTCACCGAATTCTATATGCCCGCCCGGCAGCTCAAACACGCCTGGCAAAAACCTCTTAGTTGTCGCTCGTTTGGGTAAGAATACCTTATCCACCCCATCAAAATTATGGTGGATAAACGCGCAAGCCGTAAATACCTGCTGGCCTTCCGCTAATTTTTCACTATCACCGATTGCCTGAGTGTTGAGCATATAATCTCCGCTTAAGTACTGCTACTAGTATAGTTTACTTTTGTAACTGTACTGTCTGGATATTGTCCACCTACCTCTATAAAAAGAGTCACAGGTATAATTCGCGACTGCTCAAATGGCTGGGCGAAGTCTTTTTTCATAATCTCTAAGTATAATTATACCATAAAATGGCAATTATATACTTGACGCTACCAACCACCACGCTGGCGCAACAATAACTCGGGCTTACCAATAGTAAGCTCAGAGTCGATAGCGAATCCTGTATTCTTGGCGAGCAATCGGATACCATCTTTAATCCCGGATACATCCTCACTGCTGTCCGCCATATGCTCAATCTCAAGAAATGTGCCAAGCTCTTTCACTTCTTCCAGTGTAAACTCAAAATCATTTAGCTGGTATTTCGTTTTATGCGAATCAATCGTCACTAAGGGTTCGTAATATTGTCGCGCCAGCGCCTGTCTCATTGTCTCGGCATCGCTAATTTTCGTCTCATACTCATTAGAATGCGACCATGAACCATCGGCAAGGAATACGTCATCTTTGTAGGTATAATAGACGGCGTCTTTTGTGGTGCGGATACGCAAACATTCTGTTAGTTCGCCTTTCGTATTGGGGGCAAATTGATTTGTTTTAGTGTTATAAAAATACTCATCAATCGTATGTTTGCTGCCTTTTTGCTCCGCCCTCAAGTTCATTAGTAAGCCTTCAGCCTCTTTGATAGACTGGTTTAGGCGGAATAGAATCTCGATTTCTTGTTTCATTAATGTAAGCCTTTTCTTTTTGCTAAGCCGTTATACGTAGTATACCTTGACGAGAAATTAATGTACCATTTCGTGCACCGATAAAGCCCTCTGCTTTTAATTTTAGCTCATCAGGCGCTTTTTGGTAGTCGTATCGGACTCGCCATGATGATACTGCGGGATACCGCTATACTGAAGGCGGCTGCTAACGGTTGAGGTATTAGAGTAATGCTTTGGCACGATTCAAAAAGTCAACAATCCCCTCATCCTGAGTGGTAATACTGAGCGGTCGAGGTATGTCGTGGTGCGCAATGGGCTTGTTACCGTTAAGGCGCTCAATTGTTTTCCATAGCTCCATTGAGCGGTCGAGGCAGTAAACCGACAACTTGTGGGCTGCTGCCGGATTACTAATAGATGCCCAGCTTTCCGGCCGGCCAAACGGTGAAAAATATGGTGCCGAGTAGTGTTCGCCATCATCTCGATAGACGGTACGGCCAGAATACGGAATCCCTGCTAAAAAGTCGCGTTCGCAGATTTCATCTTTTACCTCATCATAGTCGGCGACCGCTATCACCTCGATACCGGCTTCTTCAATCTTTTTGTAGCCTTCGCCAATGGCAACTGCGGCAAGCACAGTGCTGACGCGCACTCCGCGCTTAGCAAACATTTTGGCGGCTTCTATGATAGCATCACCACTGAAGATAACATCGTCAACCAGGGTTACTTCCTTGCCACTATTGGCAACGATATAATCCAGTTGCTCGTCTATTGATGATGAATATGGCCGCGGCTTAGTGCCGATACTTTCCAGCTGCTCATCAACTGCGCGGGTCACCTCTAGATGTCGCGCAAACCTGTCACCCACATAGGCTTTATCTAGTGCTACGGCATCTCCCCGTATGTGGTTGAATAGCAATGAGTTTAGGCTATGGGCAAGTTGTTGATGATTTAAGATGACTGGATGATAGTCTGGGCCTGCGGCGCTGATATGTTCTACGAGTCCATCTTGAAAATCTTTAAAAAAGCCGTGGTCGGGTGTCGCAAGACCCTTTCGTTTGCCCCATACGTCAACTAGGTGCTCTGCATCTTCAGAAATAATATACGGTAAACGTTCTGCCATATAAGTTTGCCTCGCTTAATTTTTAGTAGCGCCCACACTTTACTCACAGAATACACTATTATTTTTAAATAAAATACCCATTTTATGCAAAATTATATAAATTCATTACACATTACACAATTATGTGTCATAATATACATACCGAAAAGGAGTGATGGCATGAAAAAGCTTGACATACAAGAAGCTGTAAGAACTCATAATGCTGTTTTTGTCAGCTCAATTCGAACGTATGGCAATTTAGGACCATTTCGGCCTCTTGATCGAGCTGATTTTAAGGGTATTCGCTTGTTTGACATGCTACTTAGGCCGCACCAGGTTGTGTGTGGATCTACCGTAAAGGCGGGCGACCCCGAGGGGACGCTTTACGGTAACTGGGGTGTTATTATCGGCTCGGGCGACATCCAACAAGCGTTTCCTTATGATGCCGCTTCGTATGTACTGGATGGCCAAGCTATTTCGCCGTATGGGTGGCGAAACGAGGGAGTAGATATCGCCACTCAGCTTGATCGTGCAATTAATTATCGATCCGGCCATAATGAAGTCGACATAGCGCTTGGCGAGCGGTCGATAGCTGGCTTATTTTTTGGCAGTCACACCACTGGAGCCGATGGTGTCGATATGCCGAGCAGTAACATACTCGAGATGATAGAGCCCTTACATATGCCGCTATACAGGCTGCGTAATGGAATGTTTTACAGTATGGATCAAGTTGGGCACGTTTCCCGCCAGCCGGTAGCACCTATAGAGATTATCGGCCATGGCATTGATGTACCGCCCGAACAAGCGGAGTATATGAAGTTCGAGCTTTCAAAGCGGCTCTTGCTGCCGCCCCGTAATGCTATTTCGGCTGGATGGCTAGCTGGTAAAGCTCAGCTAGATACGCCGCACCCGGCATTTCATCAGGAAATGAAAAGTATACTAAAGCACGATGACAGTAGCCATCGATACTTTGGTTCTATGGCCGTCTTTGCCGCCGAGCACACGCCGCTTCAGGAAGAGGCTGTATTTGACGGCGCCGCCTATACGGCATTTGTGGATCGTATACAAGCTGGCGGCATGCTACGGGCGAGCCAAGAGGACATTGACCACTATCTTTTCAGTGGTGACGTACCTCCCTATTTAGGCAAGATATAGTTCGTTGATATCCTATGTGATATCCGTAAAAAAGCAGCTTCGTGCTCCGGTATGGCAGCAAATTCCGTTTCCTTCTAGCTGAGCCTTGATAAGTAGCGTATCATTGTCGCAGTCTATCGCCATCGAAACTAGCTGGAGCGTGTTGCCGGATGTTTCGCCTTTCGCCCACAGTTTTTTTCTCGTTCTGCTCCAAAAGGTCACCCTGCCCGTCTTACGCGTTATTTGTAGTGCTTCTTGATTCATAAAGCCCAGCATTAATACCTCATTCGTAGTCGCCTCTTGTATAATGGCGGGCACAAGCCCTCCTGCTTTTGTAAAATCAATTCCTTGCATGCCTTCATTGTAGCACCTTGACATAGGCCTAAGCGTAGCGTACTATAGTGCTGATAAAGCGTTTGAGTTCCAGTCACGCCGGAACGAGCTGAGCGTCAAATGCGCTACGGGAGCCCGCCGTAAAGTAAGGCAGCCGAAATCGCGATCCTACGCAAGAGCCGGTACAAAGCGCTAGATTCAGTAATGATTCCTAGAATAAGGATGGGACCGCGGGAGGTCTTTTTTGATTACCTCTCGTTCCTTAGAAAATATAGGGTTATTTGCCATTCTAAGGAGGAGTAATAATGGATAAAAGACTGAAAGATGAAAACCTTAAAATAGCCATCCAGAAAGATGGCCGGCTGACCGAAGAGTCGCTCAAAGCATTGCGTTTGATGGGGCTGGAGTTTGAAGTATACGGACGGCGACTGTACGCGGCCTGCCGTAATTACCCTGTCGAAGTGTTGTTCTGTCGCGATGATGATATCCCTGGCTATGTCGAAAGCGGCGTTGCCGATATTGGTATCGTTGGGCAGAATATCTTGCGTGAAGCCGGTGTGTCGGCAAATGAAATTATTCGTCCTGGCTTTGGATACTGCAAGCTGGTCGTCGCTGTGCCAAAAGAATCAAACATCAATTCTATCGAGGATCTGCGTGGTAAAAAAATCGCCACAACATTCCCTGCTACAACCAAGCAGTACTTTGATGATCGTGGTATTACTATCGAAACGACCACAATTGCCGGAGCGGTGGAAATTACCCCTGCCTTAGGTGTAGCGGACGCAATTGCCGATATTACGGCAAGCGGCAGCACGCTTATCTTAAATGATCTGCGGCCGATTGAAACAATCCTCGAAACCGAAGCGGTATTTATTCAAAGCAATAAGCCCCTCACGAAAGAAAAATCGGCGCTTGTATCCCAGATGATGACTCGCCTCGAAGCCGCACTTACCGCAAAAAATCTGAAATACATCATGATGAACGCGCCAAAAGAAAGTCTCGACAAAATTAAGCAGATTGCCCCCGGGCTTGATGCCCCTACGGTAATGGAACTCA
>JBLMYW010000074.1:0-5109 GCA_050258515.1 Acidobacteriota bacterium
TGCCATGCGCACGTATAGACCGTTGCCTGCCTGGCGAAAATATATGGCACGTGGATCAGCGTCTACCTCTTTAGCTATTTCGGTAATGCGTGGCAGTGGGTGCAGAATGCTCGTCGTAGGCTTCATGGCATTAAGTACCGACTGGTCTATGACAAATTGCTCATCCTGTACAAGTTCACCTTCCTCAAGCCGTTCGCGCTGCAGGCGTGTCCAGTACACGACATCGGCATCTTTTACGGCGTCGTGGATATCAGCGGTCTCGCGCCATTCCAGGCCGTGCTCGATGATAAATTGCTTAATGTCATCACTCATTTCAAAGCCCGGTGCGGCCGTGAATGTAAACCTATTGCCTGGGTATAGCGAGAGCACTTTTGCGAGCGAGCGAGCAGTACGGCCTTGGCGTAAGTCACCGCCCAGCACTACATTCAGGTTATCAAGGCGCTGCTGCTCACTATAAATCGTATACGCGTCGAGCAATGCCTGCGTCGGGTGCTCGCCTTTGCCATCACCGGCGTTGATAAGTCGTATGACTGGATCGAGTGCAACCGCGCGTGCTGCCGCACCTGTTTCATGATGGCGCATTACTAATATGTCGGCATGGTATTCGTCTAGCACGCGAATAGTGTCCTCAAGTGTTTCGCCTTTAGAGGCAGATGAGAACTCGCGGGCATTTTCGGTGCTGACAATGCCAATACCTAGCTTTGCGGCAGCAAGCTCGAAACTAAGGCGCGTACGTGTAGATGGCTCATAGAACAGACTGATCAGCTGCCGCCCTGTATGTCGGGTCGCAAGCTCGCGGCGTTCGGCGAGCGTACCGTGATCGAGTGCTCTAAAACGGTCAGCTGACATAAAAAAATCCTCCAGTAGAGGACGGGTAAGTTGCTCGGATGATATGAGATGCTTCATATAACTAATAATAGTATAGTGTTGTCTGCGCTGCAACCCTACGCTAGTCCGCTGTCGCCACAGGCCTTATCTATAAATTGTAATATAGATAAAATTATGGTAATATACCTATAGTCATTATCGGAGAGTCCGGTATATGAAGACAAAAGGAGTGGGTCATGGGAGTACTGGATGATTTGCTCGGCGAGCTATTGGCACGATCGCTTGATTCGTGGGATGAGCGCTACAAACGCGAAACCGCGGCAATGCGTACTCATGCACTGGCGAGCATTAACGAGCACCTGCCCCTGCTCGTAGGCTACCTACGCGAGCTTACCGATCATAGCGATATGATCCGCGCCGGCCGGGTGCCGCTGATGGAGCTGGGAGAACTTGAATGGTACACCCTACCAGGTACGAGGCAGTCTTCGCGCCGAGTACTCTACCTCGGTAGCGACGGCTGCTTCTATGTGTTCGGTCCGGCGGACTTCGGCCGCCGTATCGACAAGGATCCGTGGCTCGATCGCTACGACGGCGCCAACGGTAAGCCTGTATTGCTGACCATGCGGCGTCTCGCGGTGGGTGAGGATACCGACCACAACTTGGTCTCGCTGGTACGCGAGCGCGTCGTCTCGGCGTTCATCTAGTACTCTCGAGGCACTTCCCTGCGCTTCGGTAGCTTTGCCTACCGAAGCGCTATTTAATTTTGTGAAATAAATCAAAAACTCCCCGTAAATGGGGAGTTTTTGCTGTATCCGCCATAGGCAACGATACGTGAGTATCGGCTTTAGGGGGAGGAGTGCGATTGACGAATTTACTTCGGTAATCGTGCGGAGGGGCTTGGCCTCTCCTACTTCTTTGAGTACTGCTCGCACTTGCGGGGAGAGCGTAAGCCATATTTCTTGCGCCCTTTCTCGCGTAGACCAAAGTTATGGTTACGGAAACTAAACAGCCTTTTTATTTAGGGTGTATGCTTTCTTTAATTTTCTTAGAAAAACTGAATTACTCATAATTATACCTCTATTATACTTCATTATGTGCCACCTTCACAATATCGCCTACTTTATGGATAAAGCTCTCGATATCCAAGAAGTAGTTTGGATATGCTTTCTTTAATTCTTTAATGCCACCTGCTGCAACGAGCACGACATCAAGATCGGGATTGATGAGGGCATCCTGTTCTAGGCGTGAGTACTCTTTTGAGGCGGCGTCGAGATTGTTCTTTGTGTATGCTCTCACTGAAACTGTCTTGTCGCGAGTATTCAGAATAATGATATTGTAGTGTTTATCGATATGGTGCTTGTCAATAAGCTGTGCGGCCTCTTTCCATCCAGATAATGCCTCGACAATACGCAAGTCCTCTATGATTTTGGTTGCCGTATTCGTAATTTCCTGGGTAGTCAGATGTTTATGCTTACGTAGCACCGGCGATTCTTCGATGATGGCAAAAATGGATGACATGTATTCAAAAAACTCCAGCCAAGTCTTGCTGCCGCGCTGTGTTTTTAAGTGCTCGCCAAGCATGACGCTCACTGCTTCAACGGCGGTTGCCCACTCATGCTGCAGTAACGTGCGTAGCTGAACCTCAATGAATAGCCCTTTATACTGGGCGGCATTGCCACTTCGATCTAGAGTATTGTTGTACTGATAAATCAGATGAATTCCACGATAGCCATCGTCTTTAGGAGCTACAACGTAGTTATCAACGTCGAATAATTTATGCGAAAAACGCCCAGGCTCTTCGTACTTGCCGCGCAACTCCTCTAACTCAATCATGTCATTAACTATTGCTCGCACTCCACCAATATCTTGCATTCGAGTGAGATCCATCGTTGGTTGACGCTGTAGTTTATCGATGATCGTAGGGAGGCGCTTTAGTCGTTGGGCAACAACCGCGCCCCTATAGTTGGCAGTCTTTCTGCGGAGAGTGGCGTTGAACGTGCTTAATGGATATGCATGACATGTTCGCCAAGCGTTCACTATTTCGGCCGCATTCCTGTAGTCCCCACCCTTCAGAATATTCTTAGCAAGATTACGGCCTGCCTTATTGATAGAGTTTTTCGAGTATTCGGGAATAGGTGGGAATGCCATATATGTATTGTATCATCGCGTAGCAAAAACTCCCCACGTAAATGGGGAGTTTTTGTATATTCTATACCCGTACCGACTCCGCCGTAGGCACCAATGCTTTGCATTGGCTTCAGGTGGAGGAGGTCATATTGCGAATTCGTTTCGCGATATGGTCGGAGGAGTATGCTCCTCCTAGCGTTTACTATACTGCTCGCGCTTGCGGGCAGAGCGTAAGCCATATTTCTTGCGCTCTTTCTCGCGTGGGTCGCGGCGAAGTAGCTCGGCTTTTTTGAGGGGGCTACGTAGGTCGGGTGCGCCAACGGTAATTGCTTTTGCAATCGCCATCTTGATAGCGTCTACCTGGCCACTGAGGCCACCACCCTTAACGAGTACACTGACATCAAATTCTTTTTGCTTGCCAACAACCGCTAGTGGGTCGGTGATTTCTGCAAGAAGTGTTTTGTTGTCTGAAAGGTAGTCGGCAGCCGTTTTACCGTTGATGGTAATAGCGCCTTTGCCCTTCGTAAGTCGTGCACGAGCGGTTGCGCTCTTGCGACGGCCGAGGCCGTAGTCGTATTTCGCGTCAGCCATGTTATTTTACCTCTACTTTCTCTGGGGTTTGCGCAGTATGATCGTGCGCTTCACCAGGGAAGATGCGCAGACGCTGTAGGCGGTCTGCAGCAAGTTTGTTCTTAGGTAGCATACCCTTTACCGCCTCTTGGATGATGCTCTCAGGAGACTTCTCGCGAAGTTCCTTTAGCTGTGCTTCCTTTAGGCCGCCTGGGAATCCACTGTGGCGGTAGTACATCTTATCGGTTTCTTTAGCGCCGGTGACTACTAGCTCTTTAGCGTTTACGACGACGACATAGTCGCCACCGTCAACGTGCGGAGTGTAAGTTGGCTTGTATTTACCGATAAGGTACTTTGCGATTGCGGTTGAAACGCGGCCAAGTGTTGCGTCTTTCGCGTCGATAAGAATCCATCGGCGAGTAACGTCCGCTGGCTTTTGTGAAAAGGTTTTAAAGTCAGCCATGGTTATTTCTTAGCCTCCTTTGCTTCTACCTTAGGCGCATCTTTAAGTTCATCTACGAACTCAATGACTGCCATTTGGGCACCGTCGCCAATACGAAGGCGGGTGCGCTCCACGCGTACGTGACCGCTGGTGCGACCAGTAAGCTGTGGCGCGATTTGGTCAACCAGCTTTGTAGCTGAAACCTGAGTGCTAAGGCCGGCAATAACTGCACGGCGGTTCGCAAGGTCGCCCTTCTTGGCTTTGGTGATTAGTTTTTCGATGTACCGTACGAGCTCTTTTGCCTTTGGAAGCGTGGTTTCAATCCGCTCTTCCATGACAAGGCTGGTCGCGAGACCCTTAAGGAGCGCACGGCGTTGGTCGCGTTCGCGACCGAACTTTCGTCCTTTATATCCGTGTCGGTGCATTTAGAGCTCCAATTCTGCTAATTTATCTTTAACTTCGTCGAGCGCCTTTGACCCGAAGCCCTTTAGTTCGCGGAGGTCTTGCTCGCTAAGCGTAACAAGGTCGTGAACGGTGCGGATTTCGTTGTTGATCAATGCGTTCGCGGTGCGAGCCGAAAGACCAAGATCTTCGATCGAGGTGTTTAGTTCGCTTGCGTCGTCTGCTTCCTCGGTACCAAGTGCAGGTGCGGCTTCTACGGTAGTAGCGCCGGCAAGTGCGGTATATTGGTTTACTAAGATCGCAGCGGCTTCTTCAAATGCTTCGCGCGGGCTAAGGCTGCCGTCGGTTTCTAGCGTGAGCTCTAGCTTGTCCAGGTTGGTTTCTTGGCCAACGCGAGTCGGATCAACCTTAAAGCGTACGCGAGTCACTGGGCTGTACATAGCATCAACGGCAATCATGTCGCTGTGCAGGCGATTTTTGCTTGATGTTTCAATATCCTGATAGCCGCGGCCAGCTTCGACCACAAGATCGATAACCACAGACTTTTTAGGATCATCAACGGTGCAGATAACCGCTTCAGGATTCAATACCTCAACATCGGCTGTGGTTTTGATGTCACCAGCGGTGATGACGCCGGCGCCCTTCTTTTCAATGCGGAGTTCGACTGGTTCGTCGCTTTCAACGCGGAGGTTTACACCTTTGAGGTTAAGTGTGATGTCAACGACATCTTCTTGGATACC
>JBLMYW010000075.1:0-17591 GCA_050258515.1 Acidobacteriota bacterium
TGAATTCGTAGAAATGCCGGTTTACGAATTCGCTTAGATTGAAAGTCGGATCCTGACGAACCAATAAATATTCTTTGAGGATTGCTTTTGCACGAGCTTTTGGCACTAAATCTACGAATGTTTTACCGTCTGGAAACACCTGAGTCTGTTGCACTGCTGCAAACAGCTCTTGCAGCTGCTCATCCGGGCTTTTCGCCGTACGCGAAATCGGCCCCGTGGCGTGCACCACGGCGGTTTTCATTTTATCGCTGCTTTTTTCGACGATTTTTGGTTTACGCAGGCGCCCTAGCATAAGCTAAATTATACCACATCTATAGATAAAACCGTCCGGCATAAACCACCAGACGGTTTTTAGATAATTGCGTTTGTGTTCCCGGCTGACCCGAGAACACAAACTGTGCTCAATCAGTATCAGCCGGGGGCAGCGACGGGTAGACGTCCGCCTCCAGAAGCCTAGGCATCCAGGCCGGGTTATACGTGGTCTCGTCAAACAGGATCTTAGAGATCTTGCCACCGGAGAGCCAGTTCAGCTTGCTTCGCCCACGGCGAGCGAGCAGTAGGTCATCCCCCAGCCGCCACACCTGCTCCAGCGGGAGCAAGTAGTGGTACCGGTAATCGGCACCATTCATTGGGCTGATATTCCGGGCCACTGCCATGTAATCCACAGCATCCCACCTGACCTGGAAGACTCGCGGAAACCCGCTCACGACCTTGTCAGTGAGCACATAGAACGATCCGCTGCCCGCTCGCGCATGAGCATACCACTCGACCGATCCCGTGCCGAATTCCCACAAGAATGAACCCTTTTTCAGTCCTTCGTGCAACATTAGCTTGCCTCTCTCTTTGATGGAAGGATTGGTATTAGAGTAGTATAATCAAGTACTTACTGCAAGCATGAGCGCCTTTGGGATCGCACTAGTAAGGTACTAGGCTATGATTTTTGGTGCCGCTTGCGTTCGTTCGCGTCGAGGTAGCGCTTGCGCAGGCGCAGGCTTTTCGGCGTCACTTCCAGTAGTTCGTCGTCTTCGATGAAGTCGATGCACTGTTCTAGCGAAAGATCGGTAAACGGCGTTAGCTGCACCACGCCATCGCTACTGCTAGAGCGCATATTGGTAAGATGTTTCGCCTTACACACATTCATTTCCATGTCATCACCGCGGCGGTTCAGGCCGACGATCATACCGGCATACACGGTAGTGCCGGCGCCGACATATAGTTCGCCGCGCGCTTCGGCAGTTTGCAATGCGTATGGCGTGGTCGTACCGGCTTCAAACGCGATCAGTACACCATTGCGCGTTTGGTTCAGCTTTGGCCCGACCGGCTGGTAGCCGTGCGGCAAGCTGTTCATAATAACGGTACCTTTAGTGGCGGTAAGTAGCAAGTTGCGCAGGCCAATCAAGGCACGAGTTGGCAATAGGTAATCCATACGCGTCGTACCGCTGCCCGTTTGCTCTTGCCCGCGCATTTCGGCGCGGCGAGTACCGAGCTCTTGGCTGACAGCACCGACGAATTCTGGCGCGACTTCAATGTAGAGTTCTTCTACCGGCTCTTTTTCTACGCCATCTTCTGTAATGGTCACAACTTGCGGACGACCGACTTCAAACTCATAGCCTTCGCGGCGCATCGCTTCAATCAACACGCTGAGGTGCAGCTCGCCGCGGCCCGATACGGTAAAGCCAATCCCGTTTTCTTCTACGCGTAGGCTCACATTCGTTTCCAATTCTTTTTTCAAGCGGTCGCCAATCTGACGGCTAGTTGTAAAGTCGCCTTCCTTACCCTTTAGCGGGCTAGTGTTCGGGCCAAGGTACATACTCAGCGTTGGTGCTTCGATTTCAATCGTCGGCAATGCTTCAGGGCTTTCCTTGTCGGCAATCGTATCGCCAATATGCGCATCAGCAACCCCGGTGAGTGCCACGATGTCGCCCGTGTTGCCAGCTTCGATTTCTTCACGGGTAAGGCCACGGTAGCCAAAAATCTTTTCAATTTTTGCACTAGCCGGCACACCATCGCGTTTAATCAGCGCTACCGGCCCGCGTTTTGCCTGGCCGCGCGTCACACGGCCGATCGCGTACTTACCAAGGAACGAATCGTACTGCAAACTGGTCACCAGTAACTGCAGCGGGCCGTTCACATCAACGCTTGGCGCCGGGATATCGTTAATAATCGCATCAAAAATCGGCGTAAGGTCGGTATGCTCACTCGGGTTATCTGGCACATGCGTCCATGCCTTGCCTTCACGGCCGATCGCGTAATACACCGGGTAGTGCAGCTGGCTGTCATCGGTCGCAAGCTCCAGGAACAGGTCGCCTAGCTCATCCTCAACCTCCGGTATGCGCCGGGCAGGTTTGTCAATTTTATTTATCACAACCACTGGCTTCAGCCCAAGTTCAAGCGCCTTCGACAGTACGAACTTCGTCTGTGGCATTGGGCCTTCCTGCGCGTCCACAATCAGCAGCACGCCGTCCGCCATATTTAGCGTACGTTCTACCTCGCCGCTAAAGTCGGCGTGACCCGGGGTATCAATAATGTTGATTTTATAGTCACCATGGTAAATACTCGTTTGCTTTGCGGTAATAGTGATTCCTCGTTCATGCTCTTGGTCGCCAGAATCCATAATAAGGCTCTGATCCATTTCGGCCTGGTTATCACGAAATGTTTTGGACTGCTTTAAAAGCCCGTCCACCAAAGTAGTCTTACCATGGTCGACGTGCGCAATAATGGCGATGTTGCGAATGTTTGATGCGTTATTCATACAATAAAATCCCTTCGTAGAGGTAAGGTATTCCTTCTCTGCTATAGTTATAAACTTGTCATCTAGTATCCTTGGTGGAGCATATCGGATTCGAACCGATCACCTCTTCCATGCCATGGAAGCGCTCTAGCCAAATGAGCTAATGCCCCGCGCAGGGTACTGGACGATATACCCACTATAACAGAAATCCACCCCTATGAACAGGGATGGATTATCTATTGCTGCTACGCGCCCACCCGGGGCACTGGATTCGTTTTTATAGCTGTTTATTTTATCTACCAACGCATTAGGTGCCCCTAATGCGTACCAGCATAAGCATAGTATGCGCTTATGACTATAAGATTGCAAGTCTAGAGTACTTTCTAAAACTAATCTCTTACCTACTTTTCTTTTGGTAAAAGTAGCAAAAGACCACTTCTTTTTGGCGCAAAAAGAAGCAAAAACTCTACTTTTTTGCGATAAAAGTAGAACAAAAGAACGCCCGAACATCATGCTTGACCGTTTCACGCAGGGCTTACCCCCACCCCAAATAGGCAAAAAACAACTCCCATTGGTCGGTCAAAAATGATTCTTTTAGTTATGTATTTTTGACAGAGTTTTTTGCTACTTCTATTTGGGGGACTACGAGATTAAAAGGAGTTACCGCGTAAACCTTTGCAAACACACAATAGCCCCTACGGAATAATTCAAAAAACTCTGGCCCAATACCATTAAAATTGATATCGTATTGGGCCGACCGCAGGGAGTTGTTTTTTGACCGTGGGGGCTGAAGGCAGGCTACGAGAATACGAAACGTTGATTGTAGCGGGCGTTCTTCTGCTTCTCTTATCGCAAAAGAGAAGATTCTTTGCCTCTTTCTTTTAAAGAAAGATGTCGTGTCTTTTGTTTCTTTTCCCGAAAAGAGAAAAGAAAGGATTGTGGGGGACTACTTCTTCACAAAAAAAGAATATTAATACATCTTATGCTAGCGCTTCTCAGCAAAATATGCTATGTTAAGAGGGTTCAGAACAAGTGCGCTAATCGAAAATGAAAAAGAGTTACAATTATTCTTTCTTCAGTGAAAATTCGTGGCCCATATGGTCGATCTGACGAATATAAGTAACAAAGAAAGAATAGAACCAAATTTATGGCAAATCTATTTGTAGGTAGCCTAGCTTACGCTACTACCGACGACAGCCTAAAGGCTGCATTTGAAGCTATTGCCCCTGTAAAGAGCGCCCGCGTGATCACCGATCGCGACACTGGCCGCTCTAAGGGCTTCGGGTTCGTAGAGTTTGAAGACGAAGCGAACAACGAAAAAGCTGTTGCAGAACTAGACGGCAAAGAGCTTGACGGTCGCGCTATCAGCGTAACCGTTGCTCGCCCACGCGAGGACAAGCCTCGTGATGGCGGTTTCCGCGGCGGCAATGACCGTGGCGGTAACGGTGGCGGTAGCTTCCGTCAACGAAGCTGGTAATCTACGTTACCACACATAAAACACCTCTCAATCCAGAGAGGTGTTTTTTGCCCTAGTTTACTGCATTACCATAAATGTCGACATTGCCCGATATCTCAGTAAACCCAAACGTATCGCCACCAATAAAACCACGATAGAATAAGTTACCGACCAAACGCCGCGTTTCGCCTGGCTGCGGAGTAGTGTATTCTTTCGCCATGATCACTTCGGGGCCAGTGTCGGTTTCGGGTAAGCGCAGCACGTTTTCTTGAATGAGGATTCCGGTATACGGGGTGTTCTCTGCATAGCAAGAAATCGCTGCCGAGTTGCCGTCGGTAATAAGGCAGCGATACAGCGTACAGTTACGCGCCCGAATCGAGGCGCCAGTGTTGTGCGAGCCCTCTGTGAAATACAGGTCATGGCTGTAGCAATATTCGGCCGTTACGCCGCCAAAGCAATAGATACCGGCGCGCCAGCCGCTAAAATCGGTAAATCGGAAGATAATCTGACCTGGCTCGGTAGCTGCAGGAAAGTTAATAGTGGCGCCATTCGGGTTTGCCGAATTACCCTGGAACGTACAGTGCTCGACTATCAGCCCCGTGCAGCTGGTCGTTGAACGCATGGCATAGAGTGCACCCGTGCTGTTTACATGGCAGTTCGTAATGGTGACGTCATTAGCATTAACCGTGATGGTACCTGTGGTGCGATATCGCTCGACATGCCAGCGCCCGCCAGCTAGCCATACCCGGCCATTGCCATTATTAGATGCCAACCACGCATCAGTAATCGTTAGTCCACCGGCAATCTCTTGGTAGGCGAGCGCCGGGTCGTGCCCCGTATTTAGCGTATACCAATCGGTAATGTCACCGTTAATATCGCGCGTAGCAAACGCCGTCGCCCAGTCGCCAGGGTCTGGCGGATTCGGGTCTTCACCGCCGCCAGCATTCGTAATAGTACTGATATTGATCGGCTGTAGCACCGGCCCTACAGGGTTGGCGATATGCCACAGCGGATGCACCGACGCGGGCGGCTCGCCGTCCGGATTGTACGGCCCAATCAGCCCGCCTGGCGCGTCATCAATTGCTATATCATCAAACCACATATGGCCAGTGCTTGGGTTAATCACCGGGTTATTAACCTTGCCCATGCGCACGCAAGCCACCGTTGCCGTAGTGGTCGCGGTACTCGTACCGAATGTTTGGACGGGCGTAGTGGAATCGCCAACAAAGTACGCGCCGCTCACCACCGCGTTACCGCTCGTGCCACACTGTACGCGTAGTTCTATACGATACCAAGTATCCGCGGCCAATACGTCGGTAGCCGTCCATATCTGTGAAGTGCCGTTACCGAACAGCCGTAGCCTACCGGCAGTATTGCGCGTCATGCGCAGTGCCGTGGTTGCATTATCATTCAGCGTTGTACTGCTGCCTATTCGTAGTTCTGACGAGTCGACCGTATTTACGGCATCGGCGTATACATAGTACCGTACGGCTACGTCGGTAGATGCGGCCGGCAAGTTGCACTGCACATACTGTCCGCTGCCGCTATAATCCGCGCGGAGCGATGTGGCCCCATGTGCAAAGTTTGCCGTGTCGGCAACGATGGATCCGCTCGTAGGAGTATCGATGACATACGGCGCGCCGCTTACGCCGTCTTCAAAATTATAGCTATATAGCGCCATCCTAGCCCTCGGTATCTATCCTAAGCAGCCTATCTCCTGTGATCGCCCATGCGGGAATAGTGTCGTCGATTGGGTTTACACACTGCATAATAAGGTCTGTACGTGCCGTGGGCCGAGCCGCAACTACGTCGCTTGCATAGCTCCAGTTCGTGCCGTCATACACCACGTCAAAGGTCGTTCCCGGTATGGCACGCGCAAGCGTAAAGGTGCCGAGTGTTATCTCGGTCGCACTGTGAGTGTGCGACACCGCCGCCTTGCCATCCAGTTCATCTTGCAAGCCTTCTATGCCGCCGATAGTCGTCGCACCACTGGGTCCAATCGGGCCGGTAGCTCCAGTAGCACCAGTTGGACCCGTAGCTCCCGAATCACCCTGGGGCCCAGTTGCACCCGTAGCGCCAGCTACACCTTGGAGTCCTTGTGCTCCGGTGGCACCCTGAGGCCCGGTCGCGCCACTCAAACCTTGCGGGCCAGTGGCACCAGTTGGGCCAGCAGGACCTTGCGGACCCGTTGCGCCGGTAGCACCCGTAGGCCCAGCTGCACCACTTGGGCCCACTGGCCCTACCGGCCCTGTCGCGCCCTGCTGGCCAGCGATAGCGGTTACTTTGTCTTGGAGGTCTTGGTCGAGATTGTTCGCAGTGATAACGTTATCTTTGAGTGAACCGTCGGATTTATGAGCTTGACTGAGGTAGTCATTGAGGATTTGACCCCACGATCCTTCGTCTGAGCCAGGGATAGGTAGGCGTGGCATGGTTATCGCGTTATTTCATTCCTGCACAGTATATATGCTTATGGTTGGTTTACTTTTATGGTACCCCCCCTTTAGAGACCTTGTCAAGCATGGGGGGCGCACTTCTACTTTATCTTCACTACAGTAGCAGCTGGCCTATCTGGCTAGCCCAGTCGGCAGTGCCCGCTCGCCCCACCTCCCATAGGTAGCCACCTTTTAGGTTGGGCCGTTGCTGCTTTATCCATGTCACATTCGCTATACATTCTTGCACGGTCCAGTACACATCTGCACCGCCCACCATCATGCCAATAGATATCTTATTTTCAGGGATTCCATAGGCAATTGCCTGGTTAATGCGCCCCAGTGCGGCCTCTTTGCTTACTACAGCATTGTAGAATTGCTGGCCGTACTCATCAAGCAGCCCAGCGTCCTGCAGGGCTTTGGCCACAGGCAAATATTGGTTCACATTGCTGCCGTTGGGCACCATAGTGTTAGCCATGTGTGCACCACGGGCCGCATCAAGTTGCTGGGCAATCCACACCACATCAGCTGGCGTCATCGACGGCCCCTCCAGATCCCAGTCGATACCATCGAGTGTAATCTGCGAGTTAATGCTCTGGATGCTATTTACCACACTCTGGCGATTGCTTACATTTATATGCCCGCCAGCACCACCGAGCGACAGTATGATGCGTTTTCCTTGCGCGCGCAGTGCATTTGCCTGGGCCACAAATGTCGATTGACCCTGTGATGCCCAGCCCACCAGTGATATCGGGTCGCCCTGGCCAAACGCCAGACGAATATTATTCACATTTGCCGGGGTGGATGATAGCGGCGGCGAGCCCGAATTTGACCACATCATATGGTATAAGCCGACGCTCTTTGCCGGGTACGGCATGGGCGCGCTACCGCCAGCCGTGCTATAGGTTGTCGCATTAGCGCTCAGTGTATCGCTGGTGCCGTTCGTTTGGTAATTGGCGGTTAGCGTGTACGTGTAGCTAGTGCTCGCCGTTAAGCCACTGTCGGTATACGAGCGCGCCGCCGTAGCCGGGCTGGCAATTACCGAGCCATTACGCCTAAGTGTAAAGTTAGTGAGCGGCGCACCCGTATAGTTCCATGATAAATTCACACTTGTACTTGATGCCGCCGTGGCTACCAAGCCGCTCAGGTCTACCACTAGCAACTGAATATCTGCACCCACTACAGCATGGGTGCGTAGCCACACTCCAGCATGCGCAGGCTCGCCGCCATGGGCAGACAACACATACGTACCGGCAGGCATTTCCGTACCCTGCGCCGAGCCAGTTTCCAGGCGATCATTCACCGCTATTACCTTATTCGTCGCTATGCTTACCGTCACCTCCACCCCATACTGGTTCGTTGGCGTGACAGTCTGCTCCGCAGTCCGCGTGTAGCGTATAATTTGGTTCGTATCACGGTAAATATTGGTGCCATTTAACGGTCGTGTTTGGGTACCATTAATCTGCACCGTATTCGCCTCGCCCAGCGCCTGGGTCGACGATGGCTCAAACCACAAATCACAATCAAGCGCATTAGCCGGGGCGCTAGCATACCCAATCCAAATGACCGAAATATCCGTACGCGCGGTAGGGCGAGTTGTCGCTGGCGACATCACGCGGATTGTCGATCCAGCCGGTAAGTCATCGATGGTAGTTGCGCCGGCTGGCCCACTAGGCCCCGTTGCGCCCGCAGGGCCCGATGCTCCAGCTGTGCCCGTGGCACCGCTTGGCCCCGTGGGGCCAGTAGGGCCCTGTGCGCCCGAAGCGCCGCTTGCACCGGCTGGGCCAGTAGCTCCAGCCGGCCCGCGCACCGTGCCTACGTCAGTAAAGCTCGTGCCACTCCATACATGCAGGTGGCCATCGTTCTCTGTGATATACCCCCGCCAGCATCACCTTGGCTAAGGTCACCCGGCAAGTTGGCCGCTGTAGCTACCGAGCCAGCGATGGTAACGCTGGTACCGTCTGCACCGCTCGGGCCAGTAGCGCCGGTAGCACCCGTGGGGCCAGGAATAGTAGAATTAGCTCCGCTAGGGCCAGTAGGTCCGGTGGGGCCAGTGGCACCAGTTGGACCCATGGGGCCGGTCGCACCCATAGCACCAGTAGTGCCCGCCGCGCCGCTTGGGCCCATAGCACCCGGCTGGCCTTGCGTACCAGGTGCACCCGTAGCACCCGTTAGTCCAGTTGCGCCCGTGGGGCCTGTCGGGCCAGTGGCACCCTGCTGGTTGGCGACCGTATTTAGCTTTGCCTGCACCGCAGCAGCAAGCGCGGATTCGGGTATAGAGTTAGACTTTAAGCTCCCGTCGGCATTATGCGCAATCGAGAGGTACTCATTGAGGATTGATCCCCATTCTCCTTGGTCTCCTCCGGGTTGGGGTAGTCTTGGCATGCTAGTTGTTGACCTCCATAGTTAGGTATGTGTATAAGCAGATTACCCAGAAGGCAAACCACTTGTGGTTGTTCGCTTACTATGGTACCCCCCGTTGGGGTTTGTCAAGGAATAAGTGCAAATTAAAGATACTACCTGCTTTCTGGCAGATAATTTTAAAATTACCCGATCTGGCTCTCAAACATCGTGTAGAACTCACCCTTCTTGGCGATGAGTTCTTTGGCCGTACCCTGCTCTACCAGCTTGCCATCCTTCATCATGAACACCACGTCAGCCTTTTGGATGGTGGTCAGGCGGTGGCTGATGGTGATGATTGTTTTATCTTTTTCGTTAAATAGGTGCTTAAATATCCGCGCCTCAGCCAGAGCATCAATCGCGCTGGTCGGCTCATCCAAAATAATCACTGGACTGTCGCGGTAAAAATTGCGGGCAAGCGCAAGCCGCTGCCATTGCCCACCCGAAAGGTCGGTACCGGCATTACCTTCATCGTCTTCCATCCAGGGGTTCACATACGAATTCACGCCTTTAGGCAGCTTCTTCAAAAAGCTGCCTGCTTCGGCTTTTGCAAGCGCCGCCTCAAACCGCTCTTCATCAAACTTCCCCGATGTATCACCAAAGTACACGTTATCTTTCGCCGTGGCAAAGCCATATGATATAAAATCTTGCTGCAACACGCCCAAATGTTTATGCCAAGAACTCACCTCGGTTTCGGTAAGTGGTGTACCATCCAGCAACACGCTGCCGCTCGTTGGCTGATACAGTCCGGTCAGCAATTTAATAAGTGTCGATTTGCCAGCGCCATTTTCGCCCACGATTGCCACATGCTGGCCACGCCCGATTTTAAACGACACGCCACGCAGCACCAGCTTATCGTTTGCCGGGTAATGGAACGACACGTTGTGTATTGCTAGTACCTCTGGTACGCCACGCAGTCTCGCCTTACCCGCCGATTGTGCTGGCAACGCCATAAATTCGTTGTAGTCAAACAGGTTTGCGATATCTTCGTCGATACTGCTGAGCGTATTCACTAGGCCATTCACCCCGCCAAGCGTACGCGATACGATCTGCTGCACATACAAGAACTGACCGATCGGCTGCAGGTGCTGGGCAATTTGTATCGCCGTCCAAAATAGCGCCGTTACTTCGGCTGCCGCTTCTAGCACATCAGCACCGAGCTTCTTGCCGATGTATTTGCGCTCAAATTCGATGCGCGTTTTCTCGTCTTTATCGCGCAGGCGAATGCGCATGTCTAGCAGGTAGCGCACAATGCCATACAGCCGCAGCTCCGCCATGAATCGCGGCTGCAAAATCTGCCATTCGATCATACCTTGGCTACGGCGTGTTTCGACGTTTTCCTTCCAGTGACGGGTACTGGCACGCGATAAGCGGAACTGGATGATAATCCCTGGAATCACCGCTGCCAGCACAATCAGACCCAGCCACCAGCTCACCCATATCAGCGCCACTAGCCCAGCCACCATAGCAATAAACTGCGTAAGCATGGTTGCCAGTCGGTCAAACACATAGGGGAAAAACCGCGCAAACTGCTGGGCTTTATCGTACATATCAGCGGTCTTTTTATCGTCGTAGCGCCAAAAGTCAATCTCGTGAAAATGCTCGTACATGCGATCACTCATAGCCGCTTCCACCCGGTAGCGCATGAGTTGCGTGACATAATTTTCTAGGCTCTGCCAACCAGTCATCACCACACCCAGTACGGCCGTGATACCTACATATACCAACGCTCGCTCACCTGCCGTTTCGTCACCGGCATACGCTTCGGCCAGTGCTGTGGTAGTAAGGGCAGCAAAGTAGGTAGTAACAATCGGTAACACCGCTGTAATAATGGAACCAGCCACCTGCACAATAATGGCCAGCGGTGCCGCTTTGTACGTCGTTTGCGCCACGCGCAGCAATGCCACTGCGTATTCTCTGGTGGTTAATTTACGCTCCTGCTTAGTAGATTTTTTCCTTGGCATTCTTCTACTATTGTACCGTATATTTCTAAATGAAAATCCCCGGCAAGCCGGGGAGTAGTTGGAAATAAGGTCGCTAGCGCATATCGCCAGCATGCAAGCTGTCGAGGATATGCAGGTAGTAGCGGCTGTTTGCCAGTTGCTCGCCAGTCAGCTCATCGACCACCAGTGGAGCGTAGTCGTACCACAGGCGCTCTTGCAGTAGCTCGCCTGTGGCCGACACCGCCAACAGCGCATAGGAGGCGAGCTCCTCGTCACGCTGTGAGTTGAACTCGGGGTGGTTCCCGAAGTACAGCACCCAGCCCAGCTCTTTTGTTCGGATCTCTCGCTGTCTCTGACTCTTCAGCCAGTATCGCCACCCAGTCTTGTGACCACGCACAACCTCTAGCTCTTCCTGTTCGGGGAATCCCAGGAATTCCATCTTGCCGACAAATGCCGCAATTTCGATAGCAAGCATCCGGCGGCCCTCACTGAGCTGGGCGTTCCAGGCAGCCTGGCTTGCGCTAACGTGCTGTCCATTGGCAACTTCTTGACCCGTCACCTTTTCTCCTAATGTTCGGCGCGCTACCCTTTAGTAAACGCGTTTCCCACATTATACCATATTTATAGATATTTCGTCTAACGCACAAACGGCGAGTTCAGCCAGTCCCAGCCTAAGTGGAACCATGCGTTCAACAGCCCGTAGCCGTTTAATAGCCATATCGTTACCACTACCACCGCCGCGGTCAGCAGCCAAAAGATTGCCTTTACCCAGCCCGGCTGGCGCCGTAGCCACGCCTGCCACTGATCATATTTGCCCTTTGCCTTATCGAGTATAGCCTGCGCCCACGGGAACTCCTGCGCTAGTATAGCCAGGCCAATAAACACCGCTGCCCAGCCTGGCCCCGGGTAGGGTATCATCACGATACCAGCGCCCAGCACCACGCCGCCAACCACCCCCAAGATAATCTTGCGGCTACGGTGCGGCAGCTTGCTTACAAACTTCTCCATATCTCTATTGTACGCTACTTTACCGATCATAGTTAGTGTATACTTGACACTAACTTATGAGAGGTCTATAATAGTGTCATAAATACACTAAGTAAAGGAGTCTCCTATGCGCGAACGCCAACGACAAATTATTACCGAACTAAACGTCGAGCCCGCCATCGACCCATTACACGAATTTTATAAACGCAGCCAATTTTTGGCAGATTACCTAGCCGGTACTGCCCTCAATGGCTATGTACTGGGCATTTCGGGCGGGCAAGACTCGCTGCTTGCCGGGCTGATGGCGCAGCGTGCCGCTAACATTTGCAAAGCCGAAGGTCGCGAGGCGGCGTTCCATGCTTTACTCCTACCCTATGGCGAGCAAAAAGACCGCGACGATGCCCTACTGGCCGTTGAAACGATCGAACCCGACTACGTATACGACCTAAATATTAAACCAGGGGTAGATGCCTTTGCAGAATCATTTGCAGTGGCCATGGGCGAGGAACTTTCAGATTTTGATAAAGGTAATGCCAAAGCCCGCGAGCGTATGATTGCCCACTATGCACTAGCTGGTGCGAAGGGCCTATTAGTGCTCGGTACCGACCATGCGGCCGAAGCGGTGACCGGATTTTATACCAAATATGGCGATGGCGGTGCGGATGTCTTACCACTAGCCGGGCTGACCAAAGGCCAAGGCAAGCAAATGCTGCAAGCACTACAAGTGCCAGAGATATTCACCACCAAAGCCCCGACTGCCGACCTGCTAGACGGCACACCTGGCCAGGCGGACGAAACCGAGCTAGGTATCCCCTATGACATGCTGGATGACTACCTAGAAGGTAAAGAAATAGACCCTGCCACTGCCGAGGCAATCGAGCGGCGCTATGCCGCTACGCAACACAAACGCGAAATGCCAGTAGCGTTTTAGCATTAAATAGTGTATACTATACACTATGAAATACTCTGGGCCATATATACCACCTACGCTTACCGTTGACGCCGTGCTATTTAGGCTGACTGGCAGCGAGCTAGAAGTACTGCTAACCAAGCGTGCTAACGAACCATTTAAGGGCGACTGGGCACTGCCTGGCGGCTACTGCGCTGAGGGCCAAACGACGCTTGAAGCGTTGAGAGCTATTACTAAGCGCAAGGTGGGTATTGATATCGATACTCAGCTAGCCTATGTGGAACAGCTATATACCTTTGATACCGTTGCCCGCGACCCGCGCGGCCATGCTGTCAGCGTGACCTACATGGGCTGCGGCCGCGGTATCGAGGCCAGTGGCGGCGAGCAAACAACCGCATGGTACCCGGTAGACCGGCTGCCGAACCTTGCCTATGACCACGAGAACATCATCAAATACGCCCGCGAGCGCCTGGCTGCAAAGCTGACGTATACCAATGCCGCCATGGGCCTACTTGAACAAAAGTTCACTCTAAGCCACCTGCAAACCGCCTATGAAGCAGTTATGGGCCGCGAACTGGATAAGCGTAACTTCCGTAAAAAGTTCTTGAGCCTTGGCCTCATCCATGAAACGCCCGACACTTGGCGCGACGGCGCCCACCGCCCGGCTAAGCTATATGCCTTTAACAACGAGTCGCTTGAGGTGCTAAGCCGCAGCTTCGACTAGCTGGTGCGAGAGCTTAGATAATTCATCATGTGAGAGCGTCTGGGTAAAGTCACCTGGGCGCTCTTTTATGCGCCCATGCCGGAATAGCGACATAGCCGCCACAATAGAAGCCGTGCTGTCGGTATCGCCGCCCAAATTTACTGCCTCGTACACGCTACGAGTAAAATCGCCGTCATGCAGCATAAACGCCCCATATGCCATAGCGAGCGTTTCGGGCACATAGAATCCTTTGCCGTCAGTATGGTGCAGGATACGCTCGGTGCTCTGCTCATCATCCGCCATTAAATACCGCAACGTATGCGACACATCGTTAGAGTGCTTATCTAGCTGCGCTTCGTGCCATAGCGCCGAGGTATATGGCAGAGCGCCAAATTCGCGCGTATCGTATGCTTCTGTTGCGAGGTACAGCAGCATGTCATAATGCACCCGCGTTGCCACCCGTGCCTCAAATGAGCCGTGAGTAAACGCCGTAAACGCATCAAGCTGCCGGTACGCCTGATCATCGGCTGTACTATGCGTTATCAGCCAGTAAGCCAACGGTGCCAACTTCATGATTACCCCATTGCCGGCGCCGGCTGGCTCACCGCATTCCGCTACCGGCACGCCAGCCATATAGCGCTCTACCGCCCGCGTGGTACTGCCGCCCCACCCACGTTTTACCACTTGGCCGGATTCACGTACTATCTGCGGCGTTTGGTTGTATTCGGCCACATGTTCATCGGCAATCGCCCGCATATCAAAGCGACCCGCGCGTACCAGCGCCCGGGTTACTGCCATGCTCAGTTGGGTATCATCACTCCACGTTCCTGGTGTAAACTCGCCCATATAAAACGGGTTTTCGCGGGATGCAATAAGCCCATCAATCACACCATACTTCGCCGCAATCTGCTGGTGCGATTTTGTTTCTACCGGCAGCCCGGCCGCATCACCGTAGGCAATAGCAGGTAGCAGCCCATCGCCAATCGTGCGTAGATACTGTTTGTTCATACGCCCTCTCGTAGTGAAATCCCCATTTTCTCAGCCTTCTTTTTTAGCCGAGCCTGCTCGTTTTTTCGCAGCTGTGCTAGTACGTCTTGCGGCAATATGGTTGGTGTTTGCGCAACACGCGCCAAGCCCTCGGCCACCGTATAGGTGCGGCGACTCTTCAACTCTACCCATTCACCGCCATTTGGCGATAGCTCAGGAGCAATAGTATGCACTATGCGTACCCAGCTTGGTTTCTCGCGTATATCTTCTGGGTCAAATGGATTCCTACGCGTTCTATCAATCACACTGCAGTTCATCATATCAAGATTTGAATCCCGCATTAACTCAACAAATTCTTCGGGCAACCGACGCTCGCTCGCATATATGTCGGTCATCTGATAGTCACCATGAGTGAACATCAGTACGTTGCCATTTGGATATTCGCGGTGCAAGGTACCGGCCATATCACGCCAACGTAAGAATACATCCATAATACTTTCACCGCCATTAAGGCGTGCATGGAGCGGGTCAATATTTTTGTTGCGATACGTATCGGGATAAATTCGCTCTTGATCTACTTTGGATAATTTGCCATAGAGCCCCCAGTCGCGCTCGATGATACGATCTTCCGGTGTTAGATCTATACCTTCCTCGCCTGCAGCGTAGCAAGCTGTTTCAAATGTGCGCAAAAATGGCGAAGCATATACTACGTCAAAACTTGCCAAGGAGCCGATCTCGCGCCGAATCCAGTCTCCAGCCTGTCTGGCCTGCTCCACACCCAGCGGCGACAGTCGCTGCATCCAATCTGGTCGGCTATATATCTCCGCTACAACCTCCGGATCTATATCCGTTAATAATTCTTTTTGCACAACATTGGCCTCAGATTGTCCATGGCGTACGAGTACGCGTCGCATTGGCATAGTCATATGGTGGAATCTCCGTTTCTATCTTTACAGTACACGATGTAACACTTTTTGTAAATAGTGTTGACTTTACACTAAGTAGGATGTAGTGTAAATATAGTTAGTGTAAAAAGTACACTTATTAAATGAAAGGAGTTCATGCAATGAAAAAATTACTCACCACAAGCCGGGTCAGCGCTAAACGAGATGTTGGCGAAAGCCTACTCGTTGGCACGGTGCTTACTGCCTTGTCATACATTATCGGCTTAGCGGCAGGGTGGATCCAGGAACTAAACTGGCTGGAAACATTCGCGGTATTTACCTCTTATGCCTGCACCTACCTATGCGTCAAAGAGCGCCGCATCAACTACCCTATCGGTGCTATTACCACAGCCGCCTACTGCATACTATTTATGCAAAATGGGCTACTTCTCAGTGCGATTCTGAATGCCTACCTGGTACCAACGCTCATTTATGGCTGGTTCCGCTGGCGTAAAGATACTCACACTCGGCCAGTCACGCGAATAGCCCTAAAGATGATCCCTGTATATCTACTTGTTGCCGGGGCAGGTTACGCAGGCGCGGCACTGATCAGCCAAGCCTTTGGCGGAGCGATGGCATGGGCCGATTCGGTGATTCTAGCCGGCACCATACTAGCGCAGTTCTTACTTGATAATAAAAAGCTAGAAAACTGGATCGTGTGGGCTGTCGTGAATGTATTTGCCATTTACACCTACTCGGCGTCTGGCCTGCCGCTCGTAGCATTCCAGTATGTATTCTTCCTACTGAACACGGTATATGGATTTGTTATCTGGCGCCGCAGCAAGCGTGCCAGCGAGGCATTACCCACCCATGCTGATACCGGCATCCCTATGGAGGTGTAGCATGGCACCATACCAGGTTACGATTATTGGCGCCGAATCCACAGGTAAAACCACTTTGTCGCGCCAACTAGCCGATATTCTAGGTGGTGATTGGCTCTGTGAATTCGCCCGACCCTACCTTGAGGTAACAGATGGCGAAGTATCACGTGCCTCCATGCAGGCTATCTGGCACGGACAGCATGCCATGCAGCATGTGGCGCTTAGCTCGCCGCGACCGTATGTAGTACAGGATACCGACCTTTACGCTACTATCGGCTACTGGCGGTTACCGCACGTAACGCCGCGCATTGGCGACTGTCCCAAGTCTCTAGAGCAGACTGCGACCGAGCTGGCAAGCGACCTGTACCTTATTACTAAAAGTAATATTGCTTTTGCGCCCGACCCATTACGCTATGGGGGCGATAGGCGCGAGAGCCCTGATAGCTACTGGATACGGTTGTGCGAATCATATAAGCTACCCTATGTAGTTATTGAAGCCAGTGACGAGCATGAGCGAGTTAACGAAGCACTGCAGATAATAGAAAGGAGTATGTCATGCGAGGTGTCGTAATTGGCAAATTTTACCCGCCCCACCTAGGCCATAATTACCTCATTGATACGGCATTAAAAAATTGCGATGAAGTAGACGTGTTGGTGGTTGATAATCCGGCGTACAAAATCCCAAGCAAGTTGCGAGCTGAGTGGTTACGCAGCCATCACCCTGCCGCAAACGTGCACATCATCCCTGACATTAATGACGACGATAATTCACCAGCCTGGGCGCTGCACACCATGAAGTTCCTCGGCTACCGCCCGGGTGTCGTATTCAGTAGCGAAGCATACGGCAAACCCTGGGCTGAGGCGATGGGTTGCAAATATGTGAATGTCGATATCGCGCGTACCACCATACCGATTTCCGCCACTAAAGTCCGCCACGATTTATTGAAGGAATGGCAATACCTTGGCAACGAGACCAAGGCCGGGCTGGCATTACGCATCGTAATAGTAGGCGCCGAATCCACCGGCACCACTACACTATCACGCGACCTGGCGATGGCCCTAAAACTACCATGGGTACCAGAAGTGGGGCGCTACTATACCGAATCAATTTTGACCACCAATTACGAATGGCGTGATGACGACTTTTACCGTATTGGAAAACTGCAGCAAGCTTACGAAGCCGAAATAGCCAAACGCTCGGACGGTGTAGTAGTATGTGACACCAATGCGGTGGCCACCGAGCTATGGCAGCGCCGCTACATGGGCCGGACTACCGCCGA
>JBLMYW010000076.1:0-8555 GCA_050258515.1 Acidobacteriota bacterium
GCTTGGGTAAAATCGAAGTCTCGCCCCAGGTCAAACCCTAGGTCTTGTGCATCCATCTGCAGTATTTCACGGGTGGCGTTAGTAATGACGGCTAGCGTATAGCCTTTTGCTCGTAGCATGGCTAGGGCGGCTTTGGCAAAGGCGAACTCACGCTTGGCATAGGCTGGGTTGTCGTAGTCGCGCTTCACTACTTCCATGATTTTTGCCATATCATCGCTACCAGTTAGTCGGTGCATTAGGTCGGGGAATCCTGCCGCAGCGTTCCATTCGCGGCGCACCTCGTCAATAGTGAGTTCGTTGCCAAATTCATGAGCAATCGCTTTGTTTTGTGCTAATTTATAGGGTACAGAATCTACTACAGTACCATCCCAATCTAAGGCAATCACAGGAGTGGTACGGCGGTCAAGAAAAGGTATCATTGCTCTATAATACCACTAACGTGCCACTATCTCCAGGGGTGTACTTGACTATTCCAATCATGTATGCTATAATGAGATTATGGAATCAATTACTGATGTGTTGCGTGCGTGGAATAAATCTACCCCCGAGCGGGTCAAGCTGCAGCATGTATACATTGCTATCATCGCAGTAGTCACTGTAGTGGCAGGCCTAGTGTCGCTTATTAACGTGCAGCTTGGCCGCCAACTTATCACCATAGCTGGTGTGGCATTGGTCGCCCTAATGGCTAACGCCGTTGTGTGGGCGCTTACTCGGGTATATTTGCTTGATCGCTTAGACCGCAAACGGCCTAGCGGTAAAAAATAAGTAACTATCTATAAAATAACCACTCGTTTCTGAGTGGTTATTTTATAATTTCTTGGAGCCACGATCGGGGGTCGAACCCGAGACCTCATCCTTCGCTTACACCTCTGTTTTTCAATAGGCACTTATCAGAGGGCTAGACTGTATATTGAGCATATCGCGTATGCGACGTAGCCTCCCTTGTCAGTCGTTAGGGCCTTTGCTTTTGAGCAATTGCCACGGTCTTGTCCTAATGCGAGGATATTAACCGTTATTCGGGATTCGTCTAGTCGATTTCTCGGCTAGCGGGCGGGGAACGAATGCGTCCCACCATGGATGCGCTCTACCAACTGAGCTATCGCGGCGTATCACTAAATGGCTATCTCGGTAGTGCGTTTACGATTATATCACGCAGCCTCTTATTATGGTAGTACAACGTGACTACTCCATGTGTATTTTTATGCCGATAGGTTCCGATTGAGCCCGACGGTGTTACGTGAATTCTGTAAAATTGAGATGAGCTGACCGCTAAGGCATTTGTCCAATATAATAAGCATTCTTCCGGGTGTACGTCAGAGAATACTTGCAGGCCAAATTTAAAGTCATGTCTACTTACTCCATATAGTTCCGTTAAAAACAGCATGAATGTTTTGATAAGTTCTGGGTCACTATTGCCGAGCCGAATAGCGTATTTGTTAGCCTTGGTGCCCTCGCCCCAGTATAGCCCAATACCCATACCGTATAGTTTACCTTTCTCAACAGTGTCAATAACAGGCAAAGTAAATGGGTCGCCGTTTGGATTATGCTTTGCGTAGATAGCATCACTTATAGAGCGCTTGGGTATATTATATTTCTTTAGCCAATAATTGATTTTATGCGCCGAGCAGCCGAAGCGCTTAGCGATACTTGTTGACGACATCTTCTGTGTCACGTAAAGCTTATATAGTGTAGCCTGATTAAGCATAGCACGTCCTTATCATACTACTAGTCTACCATATTATGCTTGTGGTAAACTATATAAAATGACCAACGGAGGCGATAGACTGCGCGAGAAGTGCGCGGTTGTAGGGGTATCGGTAGAGCATAGCGGTACCGTTGCGGCGCAAATCGCCGCAACGGGATTATTTGCATTGCAGCACCGCGGCGTAGAGGGTTCGGGGCTTGTGGCTACTGATGGCGGGCAGCTGCGGACAGTCCGCCGCGCTGGCATGGTGCGCGACGTGTTCCGTGGTGCGGATATCCAAGGACTCCATGGCTCAATTGCCGTGGGGCACAATCGTTACTCAACAAATGGTGGCCGCGACGCGCACTTGCAACCAGTCGTAAGCGATGCAATCGGCTTTGCATTGGCGCATAATGGCAACATTCCTGATACGGCAAGCCTAGAGAGTTATTTGGAAACACGCGGGTATGTGACGGGTCAATATAATGACTCTGAACTTTTAGGCAACACAATTGCCAGCAAGCTACACGGCGGGCGGGATTTTGAGCAGAGCCTGCGCGAAGCGGCTGAGCATGCCGTGGGCGCATATGCGTGTGTTGCTACGCACGGGGGACTCTTAGCTGGTTTTCGGGATCCGCATGGGATTCGCCCGTTAGAGCTTGGGCAGCTCGATGGTGGTTTGATGCTGGCCAGCGAAACCTGTGCGCTCGATACAGTTGGCGCCGAGCATATACGATCGGTAGAGCCTGGCGAGCTGGTGCTGATTAACGACGGCAAATTAGTGGCAAGCACGCAATTTGCCGAGCCAAGCTTGCATTCTGATGTGTTTGAGCTGGTGTATTTTGCCCGCCACGACAGCGTGATGCGTGGGCAACGTGTTGATGCAGTGCGGCGACGCTTTGGCCAGGCACTTGCGCGGGCGCATGCGCCTGCCGACTACTCGCCGAATACTATGTTAGTAACGGCCGTACCGGATACCTCCGTACCGGCAGCCGAGGCGTATGCTGAAGCGCTTGGTGTGCCCTACCGTTCTGCGATTATTAAAAACCGCTATATTGGCCGTACGTTCATGCAGCCCACCCAAGGCTTGCGGCAAGATAATCTGCGCCTAAAACACACCATGATTTCCGAGCTTGTCCATGGCAAGGATGTAGTGATGATTGACGATTCCATTGTGCGTGGCAATACCCTACCCCGGCTCGTGAAGCTGTCTCGCGAACTAGGCGCGAAGTCGGTGAGTGTGCTGATCGCCTCGCCACCTATTCGCTTCCCAGATTTTTACGGCGTGGATACGCCGAGCCAGGCCGAGCTAATTGCAGCAAATATGACCGTAGAGCAAATGCGCTACGAGATTGACGCCGACTACCTTGGCTTTCTTTCGGTTTCGGAATTAGTGCAGGCGACTAACTTACCGCATGATACGCTTAATCTCGCTGCATTTACGGGTGAATACCCCGTAAGTATTGGGCGGCAAAGACAAAACATTACAGTGCCCATCAGTGCTGAATGCCTAGAGTAATTTGTGGTTATAGTCGTTTGGCTAAAAGAAAAATCAGCGATTACTGTAAAATGTCTTTAAAGCTTGGCACGCAATGTGCTCAACATCAGTAACACGACCAAATGGCCAAATGGCCGTTCGCTCCTTGCTTACTTCTGTCTGTGGACTTGTACAACCTTCAATTGCGCTAGCAAGCCGATCTACATCGCCTAAGACGGTGTAGTTTGGGCTCCCGTTAATCGTCCTACTAATACCGCCGTTTTCCCCAGTCAGAGTCAAAGTTCGAGCGGTAACCCTGCCATCAAACCGTGATCTCGTTTCGGTACCATTGACAATTAGCTCGCCTTTGGCTTTACCGGCAATTGGGCATCCAGGACAAAAGGTAATAGTTCCATCGATTTCTTTCATAGTGGTAGGTATTATATTCAACAATAAATCTTTACACAAGCATAAATAGTATGTAGGCCAGGTGCAAGTGGCTTTTTCCTGGCTCGCGTTTCTTACTATGCCGAATCTCTTTTGCTTTAGCAAGAGAACAGTTTGAAACCTTTCGAATACCAATGTAAAATACCCACCAGAAGGCGGGTATTTTACATTGGTGCTGGAAGTAGGACTCGAACCTACGAAGCCGAAAGGCGGGAGATTTACAGTCTCCTGTGATTGCCACTACACGATTCCAGCATAATCCATAATGTACCAACGAGTAATTCATTGACACATCATGGAGCCGCTTTACGGATTCGAACCGTAGACCTGCTGTTTACAAAACAGCTGCTCTAACCAGCTGAGCTAAAGCGGCACACTAGCCATTTTATCAGAGGGTGATCTTTTTCTCAATACTTACATCACTACTTTGCGCACTTGCTGCACGGTGCGGGCTGGCGGATTTTTGCTGGCAAGGGCGCGGTTGATGCGGGTATTTAGTGCATCTGCCTTCTCTTGCTCGCCAATGCGAGCATAGGCGTCGGCTAATATCTTGTAGCTTTGGATACTTGGTTCGATTTCGATAGCACGCTCCAGGCTGGCTATCATACGCTTGGCATGGCCTAGCTTTTCTTGGACTTTAGCATAGGCAATGTGGCGCGCGGCTATTGTATCTTCCATGCTAAGAGCTTGCTCAAATGCCAATGATGCTTTGTCGTAATGTCCGGTTTCGTAGTAAATGAGGCCGACATTATGAAGGCTCGAAGCACTTGGCTCGAGGCTTTGGGCGATCTCAAAGCATTCAATCGCATCGCTATACGCCTGCTGTTTGGCGTAGAGGATGCCTAAACGGTTATAGGCCGTCGCGTTGCGTTCGTCGACGCGCAAAATGGTCAGTAGCGCCTTTTCGGCACGCAAATAACGGCGGTCACGCAGTGATTCCTGGGCTATATCCCAGAGCTTATCGAGCTTACCTGAAAGACGCTGCGGTAGATCGTTCACTACCTCATTGATTGTTTGCTGTCGCCATATCACCCATGCCCCGAGTGCTGCAACCAAAAGTAGTCCAAACATATGTACCTAGTGTACCACAAAATTCATAAGCTGTAATCGGGTGTTGCCATTGGCAAGGATGCGGTCGTAGGCGTCAGCTAATCGGTCGGCCATGCTTACCAAATCGCGCGAAGGGTTGCCAGCTAAGCTGAAGCTGATAATGGACTGCGCTAAAGTAAGTAGCTGTAGCGTCTTTGCCCGGTCGCCGTAGTATCTGGCCGCAATAATAGCACGCTGATAGGGTTTGCCGCCTATAAAATCCCTGGCATCGGCCATAAGCTTGGCTTGCTCGTTAAATAGTTTCTCATCGTTGACCAGACGGGATAGCTGCGCGGGCCTACCGCTGGCCATGAATAGTAGCTGCTGTACCTTACGCGTGTCTGTAACACCAAGTTTGGTGATGAACGCTTTAGAGTCTTCAGTCGAAATTAGCTTCATCGGCAGCCTTTGCACACGGGAAAGTACGGTTGGTAGTAGGGTATGCGGGTTATGTGCTGTCAAAATAAAATGAATGTTTGGCGCCGGTTCCTCAAGTAGTTTTAAAAAGGCATTTTGGCTTGCCGGGTTCATTTTATCGGCTTCATCAATAATAAACACCTGGCGCGAGGTAAACTTGCCGCGCGTAGCCCGGATGAGCTCGCGAATTTGCGGCACACGGATAAGGCCCTTAGCGCTTAAATCAGTATTGCCATCGGCATCGGTGGCCTGAATAATACCCGCCAACTCTCGCCAGGCAATTGATTTTGCGGCAGTGAGGAGGCCCACGCCGACGGCACCTTCTAGTAACAATGCATGCGGCAGCGTATCGGTAATGCGGTCAAGCACTTGCTTGGTATCGGGGTTATATATCGGCGACGTCATTATACACCTCAGGGAAATACTGCTGGAAGCTGCTCGGCACTGCTGCAATAAAAGTTTGGCGCTTTTCGGGAGCGGTAGTTAACTCTAACCTGTAGGCATGGAGGTATAATCGGTCGGCTGATTTACCATATACACGGTCGCCGGTAATCGGCGTGTTGAGGTGCTGCAGGTGTACGCGCAGCTGGTGGGTGCGGCCGGTGTGCGGGTGGAGTGCTACCAATGATTTGCCATTCTGGATATCCAGCACTTCGTAGTCGGTCACGGCCGGTTTACCCTTGCTGTCGGCGCGGAAGGTACTAGGCGCGGAGGGGTTACGGCCGATTGGGATATCGATGGTTGCTTCCATTTGCTTCGGTGTGCCGTCAATGATTGCCACGTAGTGCTTTTTTGCTTTACGGTCGGCAAACTGGCTTTTTAATAGTTCAAAACTTTCGGGTGTACGCGCACCGATGATCACACCGCTAGTGTCGCGGTCAAGTCGATGCACAATGCCAGGGCGGTTGGTATCTAGCCCTACCGTGGTATAACGGCGAAAGAATTCGGCCACGGTGAACTCGTCGTTCAGCGCGCCCTTGCTGTGGGTCAGTACGCCTGCGGGTTTATTCACCACGATGACATTGTCATCCAGGTAAATAATCGGCAGTTCATGGGCGCTAAAATCAGTGCTGTCGGGGATGTTGATAGCAATATGGTCGGCATCGGTTACCTCTTGCTTGGCGTTTTTGGCTGGCGTATTGTTTACCGCTACATGCCCGGCTTTAATGTGCTTTTGCCAGGTGCTGCGGCTGATTTCGGGGTGGCGCTCCGCAAGTAAAATATCCAGGCGCTTTTTGTCGCTGACCAATTGGAATAAGTAGGCGTCTTTGCCTTTGAACGGCAGTCCATAGGTGGTTAAATCACTGGTTGGGTTCTCCAGTATAACTCCCTCGGCATCGCTTTTGGCCGTGTAAATTTGCTGCATAATGTAGCTTGACTGATCTTCGGCTGTTTCATCAAACAGTACGAAGTAATGATTACGATTAAAACGAAACTGCACCAGCTGGTTAATCGCGCTGGGGTGCGTTTGTTTTATTTGGTCGATATGCCGCGGTACATTACTATCATCGGCCACGCTAAATCGCCGCAAAATCGCCAAAAGATCGCTTGAAGTAACTTTCATTTGTTAATAGTATAACACAATGTTAAGTAATTGTTGTATTCTTACAAGAACTATGGTATAACTATTTTAGTAGAGTATCATCCAGACGCTCTAATAGTAGAAAGGCCCTACAATGGGTAGCGCTGACAACGATGAGGGTATCGTCCTCACGATCGAAGACCCGACCTTCGGGTCGGCCGTCATTACGGTTGCACCAGAGCTCTGGAAGCAACTCCAGGCCATCGATCAACGTTGCGAAGCGGCCGACCTTGCCGATATCTTTGGTCCGCTCTTGGAGGCCGCTGGTGTAACGTTGCGGGTGATTTTGGCACTAGACCCGCTGGTTCAGGCAGGGCACTTGGATGCCGACGCTGCAGCGGTAATGGTCGAGCGAGCGGTCAACGAACGGCTCGGGTTCGCGTCAGACTGACTACTTCCCCATCGCTACCGCTATCCAAGCGGTAGCGATGGGCACACCACTCGCCCTACCTGGTGAGTTTTTTTATTGCCGCAACCCTACCGCTTTTTGTACGCGCAGCAGTGTGGCGTTTGCCACTTCATTCATGGCGCGCTCGCTGGATTCTAGCTTGGCGAGCACTTCGTTATCGTCGACATTCTTCAGCCTACTTTGAAAATCGGTCAAAAATCCGACTACTTCATCGGCAACGATCTTTTTGAAGTCACCGTAACGATCCATACCTTGGTATTCGGCAGCGACGTCATGCGGATCCATGCCGCGCAGGAGCGCCAAAATGTCAATCAGGTTGGTGATACCTGGCTGATGTTCTTTGTCGTAGTTCACACTTGCCTTGTCGTCTGTCGTCGCACTCATGATCTTTTTGCGAGCGACTTCGGGGTCATCACCGAGGAATATCACGCCCTTGCCAGTTTCGTCGCTCTTGCTCATTTTCTTCGTGGGGTCTACCAGGTCTTTGATGCGTAAGCCTTGTTCTTTGCCGAAGAACGCATGCTGATCTTTCACACTTGCCGGCACGGTAAAAATATCGCCAAAGCGGTTGTTGATGCGCTCGGCCAAATCACGCGTGATTTCCAGGTGCTGGGTTTGGTCGTCACCTACAGGCACGTAGCTGGTGTTGTAGAGCAAAATATCACTCGCCATTAGGACTGGGTAATCAAATAAGCCAACAGAAACTTGCGGTGAAAATATTGTTTGATCTTGAAACGCACGGATTAAGGTAAAGGCTTCGGTTGCCTCTAGCTTGCTGTTAGATCTTGCTACTGGGCCTAACTTTTCAATAAGTAATTCTTCGAACTTTTTGTCATCTTTGCCTGATTTGTCTTTAAACTGCGTCATGCGGGCCATTTCGCCAAAGCCGGTGAAGTTGTTTAACAGTACCGTCAGCTCGCTGTGCGCGGGCACATAGCTTTGGCGATACAGGTGGATGGCGGGGTTATCGAGCGGCAAGCCGGCAGCGGTATATACACGGGCGTTGTTCATGATGCTATCGAACAGTTCATCGTGATTAATTGGCGTAGTGAAGCTGTGCAGGTCTGGAATGAATAGATTTACGTCGAACTCTTCCGAGCGGCGCTTGGCCATATCGATGATTGGCAGCATGGCACCAAAGTAGTTGCCAATATGAAGGTCGTTGTTGGCGCGGATACCGGTTAAAATGACAGGCTTAGTCATAGTAGTAGTATACCTTATTTCTGATGTATTTACATCTTACTGGTCTCAAGTACATAGTGTTCTAAAATAGTGTGGAACTTTTTCCATGATTCGTATGATAGCCATTCGCCGTCGCCATGCGCGTTACCACCGTCGGGGCGGAACATGATGACGGGGATGCCGATGTCATCGAAGTAGCGGGCGTCAGATGAGCCATGGGCCTTGGTAAACTCGATTGGTCGGCCCATGTGGCTTTTGTACACCCCGA
>JBLMYW010000077.1:0-12021 GCA_050258515.1 Acidobacteriota bacterium
GTTCAGCAAGTTAACAAGAAGTTTGGATAAACCATAGATTCCTTTTCGATCCCTTACGAAAGACGCAGGCAGTATGCGTGCGCCTGGGTAGGGGATTGATAGGCAAGCCCCGGCTCTGCACACCGTGTGGGGAAAACCGGGGCGACGCCCCAAGAGAGGAATCGCAATGACGAATTCGCGTTTTGGCTGGATCGTGAGCAAGTGGTCGGACTATCGAGCGGGTGAATTCGACCCGCAAGATATCGTCCGCGCCGCAACGGCCGAAGAGTGGGCGCTCTCGGCGCCACCTCAGGCATACTGCCCGGCGCACGGTAGCTTCTGGGACAAGGAGTCCCAGCAGTATGTCATGGTGAAAGGTGGTGACCTCCAGGTCACCTACCACGAGACCTGGAGGGCCGGTGACTATTACATGGTCACCGACAAGGCCTCGGGAGGCCAGGCCATCGTGCACAAGCGCGATGGTTGGCGCGAACTAGAGGCCGAGGATTATACTCGGCCTATCAATGCCGGAGACCCGGTTTGGCCGGGCGACTTCGGGTCCATGGGGGTGTTCGAACGAGCGGCCCTCGTGGCCTCGTTCCACATCCTCAGAGAGGACTGGCGGGAATGAGTAAACGGCGCCTCTGACGTCCCGCGGATAAGACGTCATAAAACAATCGCTCCCCGAGTGCCGGCGGGGGTTAAGCCCGGCACACTGACGGTTCAGGCCGTCAGAAAGCTCCACCAGGGTACCCTGGTGAGAAAATACAGTGTATTTTCTCACAGAACATCCTTACTGGAGCTATTTATCCAAACTTCACATTAACAACCCTCGACCTACTGGAGGTAAACGGAAAGGACGACAGCTCTTCGAGTAACAGAGCCGCAAGTTTATTACTTTTTCTGCCGTAACGACTTCTTTGGTGAAGTAAAAAGTAAAGTAACCCTTTTGAAATCTCATGAGTGAATCAATGATTTATACATGAGCTTTCAACCGAAAGCTCAGTACCAACTACCGCCCAAATGCAACAGGCGGAAAGGAGGCCACCATGGCCAAGAACATTACCACCATGCCCGCCGCCGCCATCCAGGCCCTCCGGGGCCTGGGCATGGACGACCAGGGGGTCATCCCGACCCCCTGGGTCGACCCGATGGCTACCATTGAGTTGTTTGACGAACCGGACGGCTCGGTGGCCGTCGTCCGGTTCGGATGGGTCGAGGAAGGGGTGATCAGCCCCGCGTCGGAAGCGGCATTCGCCGCCGATGACCTCGACGACATCGTGGTGGAGGTGAGCCGCCAGTGCAAGCTGGCCGTCCACCTCACCTCCCCCGAGAGGGAGGCTCGCCACACCCGGCTCGTTCGCCAGGTGCGGCAGTACGTCCGCACCCGGTATCTCGACGGCCACCTGGAGTGGCCGTCGGCCCGGGATTTCCCATGGGAGGGCGAGCAGCCCTCCCAGGAAGACCTGGAGGCGGCCCTGTGGGGCGCCGGCTGGGTCAAGGGAGAGGACGGCCTCTTTTTTGAGGCTGACGCCTTTCCCTTCCGGATCGGTGTCCGGAAGGGCACTGTCGAGAAGGCGAAGTTGGCCACCGCATAAGCCGGCTTCGTCCCCTGCGCCACCCACGAAGGGCACAGCCAAAAAATCTTCGTGACCAACCGCCACCAGTACTCTGGTGAGCAGTAACGTTGTTACTACTCAAGTCCCAATCTTAACGGGATAGGCAAAAAGCCATAAAGACCGGGCAATTGAGATTTCGCCCGAGCAAGGTTACGTGGCATCCGAGCCATGGCCAGCAATCTCACACCGCCGAGAGGCGGGGAGTGCTGAATGGAATGTATAGAGTTCCACCACTCCCCGCCTCCGGCGCAAACTGTCCGGGAGTGTGTACTCTCGCTGATGAGCTGAAGACAGCGAAACAGGTGTACTTTAAAAATGCAAACCTATGCCCCCAGCAAGGGATCTATGGTGTTAGGAGACACAACCACAAGCGGGTCCGAGATAAATTCGTCGCGAAACGCCTTTGGTAACCGAGGCGAAGCCTTGCCCCATTTGAACTCGTAGGGGTGGAGTGTGCCGCCTCGCTCTTCGACATAGTCAACCTCGGCATTGGCGTAGTTGCGCCAAAAGTAGGTGTTGACTGGTTCGGAACGGATACTGGCTTGTTTGCGTAGCTCGTTGATACAAAAGTTTTCCCACAGGGCACCGGTGTCATTGCGCAGGTCGATAGGATTGAGATTGCCGATGAGAGCGTTGCGTACGCCGAGGTCGGTGAAATAGACTTTTTGCGATTTGCGTACCCCTATGCGCCGGTTGGACGAGAGTGGGGTGAGGCGATGGATGACGAACGCCTTTTCCAGCAAGTCAATCAACCGCTTGACGGTTGCAACGTCGATTTGCAAGTCCCGCGCCAGCGACGACAGACTGATCTCACCACCGATCTGTAGGGCGAGTAGCTTGAGCAGACGTACCAGCGTATCCTCGCTACGGATGACGCCATGATTCAAGAGGTCGCGGTAGATATAGTTTTTAGTGAGGTTGCCGAGATATTTGACTATGTCGTCCGTTTCGCGAAGAGCGACAACGGGGTACGAGCCATGAACGAGCAGGTCGGGTATGATGCGCGAAGCTTCGAGCTGGTTGCCTTTGGTAATCTCGCTGAGGCTGAGCGGCCAGACGGTGGTGTAGTAGGCGCGGCCGGTGAGCGGTTCGTTGATAGCGTCTGCCAGCTGGAAGCTCGATGAGCCGGTGGCGATAATGCGTAGGTCAGGGAACGTGTCGGCGAGCAGTTTAAGCGTGATGCCGATATTGGTGACGCGCTGGGCTTCGTCGATGACCACTATACCGCTTGTGCCGAGTATGCGGCCGAGCTCTGTCGATGTTTTGCCAGACAAGGCCTGTGCGACGTCTGGCTCGTCACAGTTCCAGTAGCGGTAGCTGGGGTCGATGCTATGGGCGATATGGCGTGACAGCGTGGTCTTGCCTACTTGGCGAGGGCCGTAGAGGATAGCGATTTTGCCGTCATCCAGGGTGGCTCGTATGGTGTCTTCGGAGAGGCGTGGAAGATAGTTCATGCATGTAAGTATAGCGCATATGGTTTGTAAAGTCAACGAATTTAGTATTAATTCGTAGAGTTTAATCGATGAATTAATATTAAATTCGCAGAAAGTGCTGAAAGTTCATACGTTTGCTACAGGGTCGCACCCTATAGCAGAGGAAATGAGCTTTCAACCGAAAGCTCTGTACCAACTACCGCCCAAATGCAACAGGCGGCAATCCGGGACGGCTCGCTCAGCCGAGAAGAGGCCTTCCCGGCCCCCGCGGTCGACGACGGTGGCTGCGAGCTCGGCTGGGAGGCCTACCTCGTGTAGGTCGCCGCGGCCAATCCGCCGTGAGGCGGGGCAAGTAGGTTGAGAACGGTTACGTTCTCCCCAAAGCCCTGCCTCCGGCGCAAACTGTCCACGGATGTGCATCCGTGCTGATGAGCTGAAAACAGCGAAACAGATTCATTTACATCTAGCAGCGGTTAGGTACGCGCCCTCGGCGCGCGCTAAAGATCGATTTTGCCTCTCGAGCTAGGGCGGCATAGCCCTAGTGATACTTCTAGCGCGCGAGGCCGCAGTACCTAACTGCTGCTGGGTGTAAATACATGACCAGTGTTACAATAAATACAAATACATATGGGGTAGGCGGAAAGGTTAGTAGTAATGGGGGAACAAAAAGGAAAGTATAGGATACGGCGGCGATTTGATGACAACAGCTCACTAGTACTATGGCGCGATGTCGCCGCGCCGGATGATACGGTAATCGAGGAGATTGCGAACAGGCAGCAGAGCCAAATGCCGCCAATGGATGTGGCGCAGTTTGAAACGGACTGGCTATACATAGAGCAAAGGAAGAAAAAACGTGGCTGGCAGGTGCTACGCACGGTGGCGCTAGGATTTGACTGTTCAGCCACCAGTACAGGCTAGCGGTTACGGCAGTCACGTTTTCGCGCACAAGACAAGGCGCTTCTATAAGTATATTGACATTTTGTATAGCTTATGCTAATATTATAAATAGAAACCGTAATTAATGCCATGCTTGAAACCGAACCTTCCTACTACGAAAATGATGTTGCCGCCCCAGAGCAGCTGACATTAAGTGATTGCCTGAAGTTGCTAGAGCATGAGCAGGTCGAAGTAGTCGTAAGCCCGGCCGATGCTGAATACATGAAAGAGCTAGGGCTGGATGAACTACCTGCAGGCGTAGCCGTGATGGGTGGTGCTGCACGAGCGATTTTACTACGTTCGCGATATGGCAGGGATGTTCCAATTCGCGACATTGACCTAGTAGCCATAAAAGGTTTATATAGCGAAACTAACGATACCCTAGATGCTTTATCGGCAGAATATATGGCCGATGATTATACCTTTGGCCATGGTATCAAGGTAGAACAAATAGACGCCTATTTTGCCACTCGTGACTTTACTCTAAACGAGATATTGGTAGTCGATGGTATGATTATCTCTACTGCCCAAGCCGATGCTGATATTAGCACGCATACTATTCGTGCCAGCGAATACGAAACAGATCCTTACAATGGCAGAATTGGGCCAAAACTTAAGCTAAAGGCGGCTCTGTTGGCGGCAGTGTTTGAAGAGGCTTATGGACATGCAGTTGACGTCACGCCAGAGGCGTGGGACATGCGCGACTTCTATATGGCGCTGACACTCAATAAGGCATTTCAGTACGGCGAGAATGTGACGAAGCGATTCATGAGACGGTTGGGCTATCAGGAAGAGCCTGGCAATAGTATGTATGAAACGGCAATCCGTGAAGCTGTAGAGCTGGCAAGAGCAACGGATTTTGAGTTTCGCGGAAGTGATATTGCAGACGAAATAATGAACTATGCCCTAGAAAGTAATCAGGCATTCGGTGAAGAAACTAATACCACTTACACAGCGCAAGAACAAAAGGCATTAGAGTTGTTGCGTCAGTATGGCGGATACAACGACGTGGCTGACGAATATTAAGGTACAATAGAGCTATGACAAAACCCGCCTTTAAACCAAAATACATACTATGGATGGACTTGGAGATGACAGGGCTTGACCCCGTGCTAGACCGGATTTTAGAAGTGGGTGCGGTGATTACCGATTGGGATTTTACGGAAATTGCGCGGTATGAGGCGGTGAAGAAAGTCGGCCCTAACCTAGTGAAAAAGCGCATGGTAGGCGAATTTTGGGATAGTTACCCCGCGGTGCGCGACGCGCTGATAGCGCAGAATATGACTGGCAAGAACGGCCGGACCGTAGAGAATGAGCTGCTGGAATTTATCAATGAGCATATCGGCAATGAAGACAAGGTATTACTAGCTGGCAATTCTATTCATCAAGATCGTAGATTTATCGAAAACGAGTGGCCGCAGCTAAATGAGCGCCTGCACTACCGTATGCTAGATGTAACGGCCTGGAAAGTAGTGTTTGAGGGCAAGTATAAAAAGAAGTTTGCCAAGCCTGAGGCGCATCGAGCGATCGAGGATATACGCGGCAGTATCATGGAGTTGAAATATTATGTAGGGAAGGTAAGGGTATGAGCGGGCGCCTCGTCATCGTTGCCGGACTGCCTGGTGCGGGGAAGAGTACGTATCTCGAGCACTATGTTCAGGGTCATCCCCATGCTATCGTATACGATGACTACAGAGGGGCGGTGCTCGGAAAAGTGAATGACCCGCGCCTGAATAAGCACTATAGTGAACTGCTCCTGAATCTCGAACAGGGCAGGGAGGTGCTGGTGAGCGATATAATGTTTTGCATACCGAAATACCGTAATGAACTCATCGCGGCTGTAACGGGAGTGCTGCCCGCCATTAGTATCGACTACGTGTTTTTTGCCAATAAGACCGAGATATGCAAGCAAAATGTTATCAAAAGGAACCGGTCAGAAGAGACGGTCAGGCGCGAGTTGGATTTGATCGATGAGATAACCTCGCAGTATAGTACGCCAAATATTGTGGTGGAGGACGTGTATCATGATTGATCACAAAACCATCGAAGAAATGCTCATGAGCTTGCCAGACGTGTGGCTGGATTATCCTTTTGGCGAAGGCGTGGCGGTGTATAAAGTGGGGCATAAAGACCAGGGCGGTAGCGAGAAGTTATTTGCGATAATCGCTGAAGGCTCTAAGCCGCTTCGCGTGAGCTTGAAGTGCGATCCACAGCTGGCGATACTCCTACGCGAAAAATATGAAACGGTTGTACCGGGCTACCACTTAAATAAAAAACACTGGAATACGATCATCTGCAGTGGGCAGCTGCCTGATGATGAGATAAAAGACTTGGCCCGCCTAAGCTACCGTTTGGTGACCGAATAAGAGCTGTTTTTAATTCCCCGTCGCACCACTTTCTTATCTAAGACTTCGTGGCTTCAAAGCTGGCATATGCCTTTAGCACCGTATCGATATTTTCGCTAGCGCTGGTGGCAAATTCGGTTAATTCTTTTGATTTTGTGCTGCGCTGTAACTTGGTAAGCTTGCTCTTTAGTACGGTTAGTTCGTACGTCATTTGGCTTGTGTAGGTACGGTCGAGTGTGCCGCGCTGATACGAATCGTCAAGTGTTTTAGCAAGCTCATCGCTATAGGCTTTTTCGGTTTTGGCGGCAGCGGATTTTTCGCTTGTTTTGAGCTTGCGCTCCTTCATAAGGGCTTCGATATCTGTGTTCATGGTGGTAAGCGATGAGTTGAGTGCGGCATTAGCTTCGTTGATTTGATTTTCATTAAGATGCTTTTGCTGGCTGGCGGTTACGGACTTTAATGTGGCGATACGCAACGAAAGAGGAGTAAGCTGCTCGTTGGCGCTTGGCCCGCCCGAATTTGATAGCAGAATCATGCCGAATAGTGCCGAAATCAGCACACCAGCAATTAGTGCAATGACAGCAAAGCGGTTAACGGTTTTTTGCTCTTTTGGCGCGATTTGATTAAGGTAATCTATGCTGTAGTTTGACTCGGCAACACCCGGCGCCGGGCTAAATTCGGCAGGCGCTGGCTGAGCTTGTGCGGCGGTCGTAGCGGGCGGTACATTACTAGGTTGCTGCCAGCCGACAGGAGCAACGGGTGGCATGCCACCTTCGCTTGGGGCGGGCTGCTGGGGTTGCTGCGGCTGGTAGGGAACCTGCGGATTCATATACCCCTATTTAAGCATAACCTACAACAGAGGTAAATAGTGATACAATAGAAATATGCAAGACGCTAAGGAGGAGGTGCGCTCCAGGCTCAATATCGAGGACGTTATTGGCGAGTACGTCCACTTAAAGCGTGCAGGGCGTAATTTTAAGGGCCTCAGTCCTTTTAGCGGTGAAAGAACGCCCAGTTTTATAGTAAGCCCGGATAAAAATATTTGGCATGATTTTTCGAGCAACAAAGGCGGAGATATCTTTGCCTTCATCATGGAAGTAGAAGGCGTTGATTTTAGGGTAGCCCTAGAGCAGTTGGCGCGCAGGGCTGGCGTGGAGCTCGCGGAGTATGAATCGGCGGGCGCCAAGCAGCTTGCGGCACGCAAAAAGCGCCAGATAGAGGCGAACACGCTTGCAACACGCTACTACCAGCAGTGCCTGCTGCGTAGCCAGCACGCAATGGAATATGTGTTCAAAACGCGTGGGCTGTCAAAGCGTGTTGTGCAAGATTTTATGATTGGCTACTCGCCCGACACCGGTAATGCACTCACGAATACGCTCGTGAAACGCGGCTTTACGAAAAAAGAAATTCTGGATGCTGGCCTGGCCAACCGCTATGGCGGCGATATGTTCCGTGGGCGGATGATGGTACCGCTGATGGACGGGGCAGGGCAGGTGATTGGCTTTACGGGGAGAATACTGAGCGACGTGCCGAATGCACCGAAATATCTGAACACACCGCAGACGCTGGTATACGATAAAAGCCGGCATATTTTTGCGCTAAGCCAAGCTAAAGAAGCTATCCGCAAAGAAGGCTATGCGGTGATGGTAGAAGGCAACCTGGATGTGGTGAGTAGCCACCAGGCGGGCGTAAAGCAGACGGTAGCAACAGCTGGTACCGCTATGACCGAGCACCATTTGCGCGCGATAAAACGCTTAACGGGTGATGTGCGGCTAGCCTACGATGGCGATAAGGCTGGCATAGCGGCTACAGAGCGAGCGATCGCGGTTGCGGCGCAAGTGGGGCTGGACTTAACAATAATTACCTTGCCAGATGACGCCAAAGACCCCGATGAGCTGATACGTGCCGCACCGCGCAAGTGGCAGCAGGCAATTGATGACGCCGCCCCAGCGATTGACTGGATTTTACAACAATACTCGGCGCGGGTAGATATGAGTAGCGCAGTAGGTAAACGAGCATTTACGACTGCCGGACTTGGTATAGTGCGCACACTAACTGACCCGATAGAACAAGAGCATTACGAGCAGAAAATCGCCGGGATGGTGGGTAGTTCGCTTGAAGCAGTGCGGGCAAAGCTCGCTAAAGACAAGACGGAAGCACCAAAGCTGCGTGAGATAAAGGCGGCTGCTACTGAGAAAGCAGCGGCCGTGCAACAGTACTTGCACGAAGATGACGTGCTAGCATTGGCGTCGATTGATGCGCCTTGCCAAGAATTATTCAAGAATGCGGCAATAGAGCATTTTCACGGTGAGGAGCGCCAGGCTATGGCGAACTATTTTGCCTTGCATGCGGGTGTGGCGCTTAGCGATACTCCTAAAGAGTTGCAAAATTACGATACCTATGTAAAAATAGTACTATTACGCGCTGATGAGCGATTTGCTAAGGTGGACGGTAACGACCGCTACTACGAAACAGCAAGGCTTTTACGGCAGATAGAACACGAACACAAGAAACAAACGAGAGACCAACTAATAGAAGAATTGCGTGAAGCTGAAAGTGCCGGTGATGAGCCGCGTGCCGAGGCATTGCGCGAGCAGCTGAATCAATTAATTAAGGAGATAGCGCGTGGCAAACGATGACCAAGTGAATGATGATACACAAGATGAGGTAACGGTAGGCGCGTCGGCAGTACCGGACTTTGACGAGCCGGCGATTGATGAACTCATGGACGAAGAGGAAGATGAGGATACGCCTGAAGATATCCTGAACTCTGGCCAATACTTTGATGATATTAGCGACGACTCAGTGCGTTTGCACCTGCGTGAAATTGGTAAGATCCCCTTGCTTACTGGCGATGAAGAACTAGAGCTTGCCCAAAAAGTAGTTGCCAACCGCGAAGAGCTAGATGCAGTACAAACCAGCCTGAAGCAAGATGACTTGACGCCGAGTGAGCGCCGCAAGCTGGAGGCGCGTGCTGCCCGGCTAAGCCGGCCTAAGGATAAGATGGCTGAGGCAAACATGCGTCTTGTTGTATCAATCGCTAAGCGCTATAGCGGCCGCGGCCTTGATTTCCTGGATCTTATCCAAGAAGGCCACACTGGTTTGCTACGTGCGGTAGAGAAGTTTGACCCAGACAAGGGCTTTAAGTTTAGTACCTACGCTACCTGGTGGATTCGCCAGGCAATCACCCGTGCTATTGCCGATCAGGCACGTACCATCCGCATACCCGTACACATGGTAGAAACCATCAATAAGCTGCTGCGCACCCAGCGCCGTATGACCCAAGAGCTGAACCGCGAGCCGACCATTGAGGAGCTCGCCAAAGAGCTAGAGATGGAGCCCGAGAAAGTAGAATACGTCATCAAAATCAAGCAGGATATCAGCTCGCTTGATGCCGGTGTAGGTCGCGACGGCGACGATGAAGATAGCGTACTTGGCGATTTTATTGAAGACGAAGATAGTGCCACGCCAGAGGAATCAGCCAGCAATCAGCTACTAAAAGAGCAGGTGCAATCGGTGCTTTCTACCCTCAGTGAGCGCGAGCAGAAGATTGTAAAAATGCGCTTTGGCCTGGAAAACGGCAAGAGCCACACGCTGGAAGAGGTGGGGCAGGAATTCGCCGTGACACGTGAGCGTATCCGCCAAATTGAAGCGAAGGCGCTTGCGAAATTACGCAAGCACAAAGACGCTAAAAAGCTCTACGAATACTTGCAATAGTATTTTGTCGGCTACAATTAAAAAAATCACGCTCGGCCTCGGGCGTGATTTATATTACTGGCAGGTCGTGGCGCTGCCAGTACCAAGGTAGAGAACAATTGGTACGGTACTCGAATGCTTTAAGTATTCTACGCTAGCTCCATCGCTGCCGCAGGGGGCGTAGCCAATATCGTTGCGGCTGGCGGTAGGCCTGGGGACGATAGTGAGAGTTGGATCATCTGTCATGGTAGTTAATGCTTCGCCGGTTGCGGGATAGCTGCCGTGCTTCGCATAGTATTCTTCAGCATGTTGTCGCACTTCATAAGCCCTGGCTTGGGCAACACTATCCAGCATCTGCTCCTTGATGTCCCCACCTGACGTGGCGATAACCGAAGCAATAACCAGCAAGAAAAATAACGAAACCACGATACCGACCGCGTTAAACACGATCCCGATAATACCGAGTGTCCGCGAAGTATTGGCTTTGCCTGATTGCAGTGTAGAAATAATCGAAAATACTAGCCCAATCGGCGAGAGCCCAACGAATGGCAAAATCATACCAATAATACCGTTTGTCTGGCCGGGGTTGATGGGCGGCATATGGTAGTGCGCGTCGGGGGCGGCAGTGGGTGCGCCATCGGTACCTGCGGGCTTAGGGTGTAGTGGGGGCTGGGGCTGCTGCGTCATAACGTAACCTCCTTTTGTTATTGCTCAAAATGGATGTGGTCGAGCACTTTATCTATTTCGGCGTGCAATTTTTCCAGGCTGCCTTCGTTATGGATAAAGTGGTCAGCAATGGCAATCGGGCCGCCTTTTTCGATGTTTTCAATTTCCGCCCAGTCGCGCTGATCTACTTCTTCTGAGGTCATGGGGCGTTCTGGCCGGTTTGCCATGCGCTGCTTGCGTAAGTGCTTTGGCGTGACGATGGCGATAACGGTGATTTCACCTGGGAATTCGTGCTTAAGTAGCTTGTATTCACTCCAGCTATATAGACCGTCCAGAATAATACGGCGCTGCCCAGCAGCTATTAGATTACGAGCTTCTTTAACCGCACGTACCGCAATAAAGTCTTTGCCTTCGCGTTCGCGGATTTCTTCGCGGAACTTCTTTTCAGGCTCCCAATCGCCCGGTGCGATACCTGCGGCAATCAGCTCTTTGTATAAAATGCCGCCAAAGTAAATTTTAGGGTAGCCCTTTTCGGTAAGGTAATCTACCGCCGAGCTTTTGCCGCTGCCAGCGAGGCCTACAAATGCGACGATTTTTACAGGAGAATCTGGATTTGTCATACTACCATTGTATCAGATACAATAGAGATAGATAAGGGTGGATAGGAGGGACCGTGAGCGTGAGCGAAATAGTACGCACATACCTAGAAGCCGATAGATCTGGGTGGACATTTGACCAGTGGCTTGAAGAGATAGAAGGGCCGAACAATCTGGCGATCCATACCTTTATGGATGACAAAGACCATCGTGCTCGGCTTGCGCGGGCACCAGGTTCGCGCGAAGCGCACCATGCGTGGGAGGGCGGCTATACCGAGCATTTACGCCAAACATTTTGGATTGCGGCACATACTGCCGCACTGTTCGAGAAAAGCGGGCGGATGGATGAGCTCCCCCCAGAAGAGCAATTTACTCTCAGCGACGCACTCACCGTATTGTTTTTGCATGATATTGAAAAGCCGTTTATATATGATGTTGATGAAAACGGCGGCGTAGTAAAGCTAGTGGATATGCCAAAGCAAGCGCGTAAAGCATTCCGCGCAGGCGTGATAGAAAAGTACGCATTTGTGATTACGCCGACGATGGAAAACGCCTTATTGCACGTAGAGGGCGTACGCGACGAACACTATGTACCGGGCGAACGTGCCGATCAGCCGCTGGCAGCGCTTTGCCACGCTGCGGATAATCTAAGCGCCCGTGGATTTTATAGTCACCAGGGATAATACTACTAGAGGTGGTATACTGGTAGTATGACAAAACGTCTGGTGATTATCGATGGCAAGAGTGTGTT
>JBLMYW010000078.1:0-17336 GCA_050258515.1 Acidobacteriota bacterium
TTACGGAACTTTTTATCAGTTAGCATACGAGTGATATCGAGCATGGTGGTGTCCGGGCGGTCAAGAAGCGCCAAGATAGTGTAGCGCAAGATATATTCGAGGCGCGGGCCCCATGATTCGCCGAACATACGCTTCAGCACGCCGATGACCTCGGATGAAATATTGGTCTTTTGCTCTGGGTTGGTCACCTCCAGCGGATTAAAGCCTAGTGGGTATTGCGTGTCGGCCGGGTTGAAATACACGACATCTTGCATGCGTCCGCCAGGGATAAAACGCATGTTGTTAATGGCAAAGTCGCCGTGCGGGTCGATAATGGCATACCCTTGGCCATGGAAGATGTCGGAAAGCGCGAATAGCTCCAATAAACCTGATTTACCGGCGCCAGTTTGGCCGATGATGTAGACATGGCGCGAGCGGTCGTAGCGCAGCATGCCAAATTGGTGGTTAATGCCGCGGAAGTTGGTCATACCGAAGGCCGAGATGTTTTCGTCGTGCGCCGGGTCACCGTTTAGGATCGGTAGTTTAGCGGGGGGCTCGGCGGTCTTGGTGCTTGCCCATACAATGTTCGGCGTTTCCACATTAGTGTGCGGTAGGTGGAATACGCTGGCGACCTCTTCAATGTTCATGAGGTAGCCGCGGTCGGCAAACAGGCGCGTTTTGTACTTAGCCAGCGCTTCTTTAGCAAAGCTTTCACTAGAGCTTTTAAAGCCGTTAAGGTTGGTGCTATTGTACTGCTTGAAGGTACCGACAATCCCCTGCATACGCAGTTTGGCGTCGGTTTGACTTTCGCCTAGGTAGGCAATGCGGATTTTTACTTGGTAGCCTAGCTTAGTAGCCTTTTTTTCGGCCTCAGCGATACGGGTTTTGTTGCGCTCACTCACCTCTTTAGGCTTGCCCGCTTCGCCTTGCTCTGGCGGTGCCCACAGCATGCCAAATAGCCCAGCGAACCATTTACTGGCACCGCCTGGGGCAAATAGGCTCACGGTGCCGCTTTTCACCGTCTTTATCCAGGCGTCGGCAGCTTTATGCCAATCGTCTTTTACGGGCCGGACGAGCATTTGAATCCAGATCTCTTCATTGGTGTCCTCTAGCTTCGCGAGGGTACCCGTAATGCCCGCCAGCGGGTCAACTTCAAAGCTCTGGAAGGTTTTTATAGGTAAGAATTCTTTATCGGTAAGGGTAATTTCGGTAGTGTAGATAACGCTGTGCTGGCGCTCATGCGCCACATAATCTTCTTCGGCGGCACGAATCTGCACCTGTGGGTACTGAGCATATATTTGCCCTTCCACGAAGTTTTGGAGCGCCTTGGGCGTCCAGACGTAAAATTGAATCCGCCCCCCTACCGAGGCGATTTCGAAGCTAAGATGCTCTTGGTAGCCGCCATTTGCCTTTAATTCCTTGGCGTCGCGCAAGATACCGTGGAGGCTGGCGAACATTTGCTCGGCCGCTAATTCGGACTTGTCATTGGCTTTAGGGATCTCGAGGATGAGCAGTGAGCTCTCTACCTCTTTAATGATGTCAACTTTTTGATAGTTGCGCCATGTCAAATACGCCAGAATGGCCACAATGGGCAGCCACACATACCACTGGAGCAACAGATTGATAAATGCTAGGATAAATGACATAACTTGTTAAACTTCATTATATCATACCTCTGTTAAAAATGCAAGGGTTAGCGGGATTTTGAGCTGAAATTAAATAGGCCACCCATCCTTGCGGATACAAGGATGGGTGGCTGTTCTTCGCGCCGGCTCAGGAGGGTGCTTCCCCTGCCCTGGCGTTTCGCCACTCTAACCCGCCGCGGAGAGTTCTGCGGGTTTCGTAGCTCACGACCACTTGGTCGGTGTTCCTCAGCCATGCGGCCGGGAATCCGGCGTGGATCTTGCGACCATTCTTTAGCACCATTGTCATGTCAACGGGATCGCCGGTGCCCTGTGTGGCGATGGCGGTGATGTCGTCTGGGCGCATAATCACGTAGTCGATCGTTGAGAACTCCCAGCGCCACCTAGCGTTGTAGCGGTTCATGGCGATGGACGGCGGTATCAGAGTGAACGCCGCGACGACGCAGCACACCAAGCCCGCCATGGATGAGGAGGGTCCGCTTGCAATCAAATACAAGCCGATGGCTACCAAGACAATGCTTGGGGCAAAGATAGCCTTGCGCATGAACCAAGGCTTCTTGTTGTGCGCTGGCTCAAGTACGGGTTGTGACATGACACCTCCGGGTGTGGTAGGTACGCGGCAGTTATTGCCGTGATATGTATATTTTAACAGATTAACAAAATAATGCAACAGGTACGCATTACTACCCTCGCTACTAGTGTTTTGCTTATTGCCTACTGGATTCCGCATCAAGTGCGGAATGACAACTACGAGAGGTGGGTTTCCCCGCGGTGCTATTATTCTACGTCGGCGATAGTGTAAGTAGCCTTGGCAACACGCTTGAACTGCGGCTTCGACTGCAGGTTTAGCAGAATAGTCGTTTCCTTCACCTGGCGGCTTTTTAGCACGCGCTTGACGATTTCGTCGCGGTGGAGCGGCTCGCCGGCCTTTTTCAGCACATTCGTGATGATGTCGCTTACCGTACCCTTAGAGAAGCCCCAGCTATCGAGCGCGTAGATGCCGCGGCCGATGAGGACGAAGCGCTTGTCTTTGATCAGTTCGTTATGGATAGCCTGTGTGGTGACGTTTTTGCGCTTGAAGTCGCTGTCTTTAATCTTTTTAGCGATGTCAGAAAAGTGCATTGGCTTGCCGTTGTCTTGCAAGATGACGAAAATCTTGTCGCGGATATTCTTTGGGTTGACGGTCGGCCACTTTACCAAGCCCCAGATGTCTTTTAGGCTGGCAAGACTTTTTGAAAGGCTAGCAAGTGCACGCACCTGTGCAGGGCTTTCGTAGCTAAGCATGCCATGCAACGTCTCGATGTCGACTGGCTCGCCGTGCTTCTTGATAGTTTTGACAATTTCATCAATGTTGGCGCGGATTTTCTTTTCGTCGCCGTTTTCGGCAATCCCAACACCTTGGTAGTAGTTGTCGTTTTCGCCGATAACCACGAGCTTAGGCGACAGTTCGCCCACAAAGGCGATACGAGCTTTGGTTTCGAGCGAAGGTGTTTTAGCCCCAATGATACGGCTAGCGATATCCTGTACGCGGCCAACGCGGCCGTTTTCAGAGAGGTCACGAACGATGAGGCGCTCGATATCGTGCACAGCGGGGATCTTGCCATCATCGGCTGCAATCTTGAGGCGGATGAGGATGGCCTTTTCGAGCTGACGGACACGTTCGCGGGTAATACCAAGCAGTTCACCAATTTGCTCTAGGGTTTCTTTGCGGTCGAATAGGCCAAAGCGACGCGTAATAATCTCGCGCTCGCGCTCTTGGTCGATTACCTTCAAGATATCTTGAACGGCAGTTTTTAGGGTTGCTGCTGTGTCGGTCGATGCTGACTCGCTCATGGTTGTATCACTCTCCGCTCCCGCGCCTCACCTCGGGATTTTATGATTATTATGCAATTCAGGATTTAGTATAATACATATTTTTGTAAATGTCAAACCCCGAATCTACTAACTTTATTGTACCACAATGTAGACGCTAATGGTAAATACTTTTTTTGGACTTTTTTTACCGAATTTGTATGGTTAGCGTAGCCATACTCCCCTAGCCTGTCAAATGCTACCTCTGTTAGTTTACTAAAAAGTGTTATAAAATCGGTGTAATTATTACATAATAAAAAGCCCCGCGCGGCCAAATTGGCGTTGCGGGGAGGGTGGAGGAATAGCTTATCGGACTAGTGCCGCGAAGAACCGTCCAATGGCATCGAAGATGCCAAATAGGGATTTCACAGCAGCTGCGGCGGCTTCTGGCCTGGTGAACAGGTAGAACAGTGCGAAGCCGACAATCAACACGATCAGGATGGTCTTGATCCACTTACTCATGGGGAGCACCTCCTTTCGGTAGAATAGACCGGATCCTCACCACGGCTCATCCTCCCCTCCTGCCGGCCTTCGTAGCTGGCGCCGGGGCTCGAATATGAATATCTCGAGCATTCCCAGAACGAAGCCAATGGCCACGAGCGCTAAAACAATCCCGAGCAGGACTATCGATACTCCCATCGCGTCCATGGTAACTCCTTCCAGTTTCCAGACGTAGGATACGACTCTATAAACTATATCATATAATGTCTATCTGTGCAAAGAGTAGTCTACTTCTTGCGACCGCGGGTGCGTGCCTTGCGGACTGGAGCTTCAGCGAGGAGTTTTTTGGCATCTGCCTCAGTAAGGGCCTTTGGATCGGTATCTTTAGGGATCTTGGCATTCTTCTTGCCATCGGTAATGTACGGCCCAAAGCGGCCGTTCAAGACCTTAATGGTGCCAAAATCGGCAATGTTCTTTTCGGCCTCGATCTTCAATTTTTCGGCATAGAGCTCACGGGCTTTTGCTTCGGTGACATCGCGAGGGTCGTCCTCTTTCAGGCTGACGTATAGTTTGCCTACTTGGATGTATGGCCCAAAGCGGCCAACATTCGCTTTAATATCTTGGCCATCTTCGGTTTTGCCAACCAGGCGTGGTAGCTTAAAGGCCTCTAAGGCCTGCTCTAGGGTGACGGTCTCTACCCTGGCGCCACGCGGCATGGGGGCAAATTGCGGCTTTTCGTCGCCTTCGGTGTCGCCTAGTTGCAGCATAGGGCCAAACCGGCCAAAGCGCGCCAAGATCGGTTTGCCCGTTTTAGGGTCGGTGCCGACTTCGCGGTTAGCGCCGACAGTGCTGCGGTCGATGCCGCCGGATTGCTCGATAAGGGTGTGGAACGGCGTATAGAACTTTAGTAGCATGGTGTTGCGCGGCAGCTTTGCGTCGGCAATTTGGTCAAATTCTTCCTCTACATTGGCGGTAAATTGGTAATCTACCACTTGTTCAAAGTGATTGGTCAGGAAGTCGGCAATTAGCTCGCCGGCTGGCGTCGGGACTAATTTCCCCTTGGTGCTCCCCGTTTTTTCCTCAACAATTTCGCGGTCGACGCCACTCTCGAGGAGCTGCAATACGATTACCTCACGAGGTTCGCCTTCGCCCTCCCCACGTTCTACATAGCCACGCGTTTGCACGGTGTCGATGATAGTGGCATACGTGCTTGGCCGACCAATACCAAGTTCCTCGAGCTTCTTGACGAGGCTACCTTCGGTGTAGCGAGCCGGTGGCTTCGCAAACTGTTGCCGAGCGGTAATTTCGCCTGCAAGCACTGTATCTTTTGCCGTAAGAGGTGGCAATACCTCATCTTTACTCGTGCCGTATACGCGCAAAAAGCCGTCGAAGGTAATGACTTGCCCTTTGGCGGTAAATAGCTCTTTACTGGTCGAAATAGCAATGGTAACTGTCGTATTTTCGAGTTTTGCCGGGCTCATTTGGCTCGCGAGTGTGCGGCGGCGGATGAGATCATAGAGTTTTTGGTCGTATTCATTGTTACTCGCCGTTTCCACGGTAACATCGGTGGGGCGAATCGCTTCGTGGGCCTCTTGGGCACCGGCAGATTTCGTTTTGAACTTACGTACCGTCGAATATTCTGGCCCATAGAGGCGCTTAATGAAATCGGTGGCAGCAGCAATCGCCTGACCTGAAAGGTTCACGCTATCGGTACGCATATAGGTAATTTTACCCGCTTGGTAGAGCTTTTGGGCGCTGGCCATGGTCGCTTTGGAGCCAAAGCCAAGCTTGGCGTTTGCCTCTTGCTGTAAAGTACTGGTAGTAAATGGTGCGCCTGGGTTACGGGTGCCCGGGCTTTTGGTAATGTCACTGACGGTAAACGTTGCACCCTGAAGGCTTTCGAGGAATGCGGTTGCTTTGGCCTCGGTGTCGAATCGTTTGCCGAGCTCCGCTTTAAATTCTTGGCCGTCATGATGGAAAAGGGCTACAACGCGGAATTGGCTCGAGCCTTCAAAGGCACGAATTTCGCGTTCACGTTCTACAAGAAGGCGCACAGCGGGGCTTTGGACGCGGCCGGCGGACTTACCGCCAGGGACTTTTTGCCAGACTACGGGGCTCAGTTCAAACCCTACGATGCGGTCGAGGATTTGGCGAGCTTGTTGGGCTTCAACCAACTGCATATCTACCGTACGCGGCTTAGCGACGGCATTCGTAATAGCATCTTTGGTAATTTCATGAAAAACGATGCGTTTCGTCGTTTTAGGGTCGAGTTTTAGCACTTCACACAAGTGCCAGGCAATCGCCTCCCCTTCGCGGTCTTCATCGGTCGCGAGCCATACGGTGTCGGCCGCTTTTACGGCCTTTTTTAGCTCGGTAATCACCTTCTTTTTTTCAGGGTCTACTTCGTAGGTGGTTTTAAAGCCGTTTTTAATGTCGATTGGCGGCGTGCCGTCCTTTGTTTTTTTAACGATTGAGCGGATATGGCCCACGCTTGAGAGCACGGTAAAATCTTTACCAAGGTATTTTTCTATGGTTTTTGCCTTCGCGGGGCTCTCTACGATTACTAGGTTTTTGCTCATGTTTACTACTACACTATATATACATTGGCGTATTTCGCCAAATACCAGTGGAATATAGTAGCGCTCTTTCATAAAAAATGCAAATAAAAAGCCCCACATGTGGTGGGGTGATGGCCGCTGGGGGCACCCAAATTGCTTCAGGTGCCCCCAGCTTAGTGCCGGTGGTTAGCGTGGCGTACCTGGCGACACGCATACCACTACCGTGGTGTCGGCATTCAGTAGCGTCAGGTCATCGCGTAGCTGAACGCGGGGCTCGCCCTGGGGCGTCACCCAGCGAGGTATTGTCCGATCGCCCTTGGCATAGGTATACACCAGGTCGACGGTGTTTTTTGACGTCTCGATCGTCACAGCGACCGGATGGCCGGTGAGCTCGTTGAATCGTGCCGATACCGTGACAGTGGGGTCGACCGGATCTGTTCGCAACTCCCGATCAGCACGCATCATCGGCTGATTGATGGCGCCGACAAATTCCCAATCACCTGCTTGGCATGTGGTCGTGGGCGATGTGCCTGCTAGCAGGGCTTGCGGCAGCGGCCAAGCAAAGCGTGTTATAAGCAGCATGAGTCCCAAGAATAGGGCGATTACCCATGCGGCTTGCAGCGAGCCAGCGACACGGCGCAGCACTCCCCAGATAGCCACGAATGGACGCAATGCTGCGAGCAGCCATGGTGGTGTCGGCTTTTCCTCGGGCGGGAGGGGCGGCTTGACGTGCGATTCGGTCATTGTTTGCCCTTCGGCTTGCTATCCGCACTTATTGCGGATGTGTGAGTATCATTAAAACACATTATAGGAGTATTATCAATATGGTCATAAAAGTGAAAAGCGGCTGGTCACGTATGGCCGCTATTGACACCGCTATTGCTTAGGAGTACTATAATTGCCATAGACGTTCAAAAATAAAAATGGGTACGAACGCCGATACGGAGACAGCTCCGGCTGCCTTTCCGCGAGACTAAGCAATAAAAGGAAAGGAGCATTTATGTCACCATCAGAAATGAAATTTTTTGAAGGGGCGTTTCATGTAGTACCAAAGGAGCTACCGGCATCGCAGCAGCAAGAGCAGCAGCAACTGCAGGTGCGCGCTGAGCAAGTGGGAGAGGTGCGACCTCGCACGGCGAATGAACTTAGTACGCGAGCAACCATACTAATGGATCTTGATCGACCCCCTGCTTTCTTTAGCGGTAGTAGTGATTGGCTGCCAGATCCAGATTCTGGCAAGTACACAAGCGGCCCTGACTACACGTAAGTTCTGCACCCTCCGGGGTGTTTTTGCTTATCGCAGCGTCCATTGATTGGCTCCGAGGCCGCGGATGGCGCCAGAAAGCTCGAGCATAGTAAGCGCGGTAGTAATCTCTACCGCGCTGAGGCCGGTATTGCGCTGGATCTCGTCGCCATCGCGCACACCATCTTTTAGCTGCTGTAAGATGGCGATCTCTGCCGGGGTAGACCCAAGCGGCAATGTGGACTGCTGGCGTAGCAGCTCGGGCGCAATTACTTGAATAATGTCGTCGGCCGATAGCGCAACGTGTGCTCCCTGCTTAATGAGGGCGTTGCAGCCGCTACTCATAGGGCTGGTGATGTTGCCCGGCACCACAAAGACTTCTTTGCCCTGCGCTAGTGCATGCGCAGCGGTATTTAGGGTGCCGCTGCGGGCTGCCGCCTCGGTAATCAGTACAGCATCGGCTAGGCCGGCTACGATGCGGTTACGCTCCAAGAAATTGCTTTGGTACGAAAACTCTTCGTCGCTAGTGTATTCGGTAATCAGTGCCCCGCCCTTCGCTACAATGTTCGCAGCAAGATCACGGTGTCGTGCGGGATATATCTTCGGGAGGCCGCATGGCAACACTGCCAAAGTTGTCCCGCCTGCCTCTAGCGCCGCCTGGTGGGCTAGGCCATCCACACCAAGAGCGAGGCCGCTTACAATGATAATTCCCTGCTGGGCGAGGTCATAGGCCAGCCGGTGTGTCACCTCTTTGCCGTATGCGGTGGGCTTGCGCGTACCCACGATGGCAACGGTGGGTACACGGGCTTCGGGTAGTGTACCATAGTAATACAATGTTAGTGGTGGTTTATCAATGACAGATGTAATCTGTAAGTACTTATGCTTATCTGGAGCTACTTTATTGATATTCATACAAATTTGTTATAAAAAGTGTTGACATTATATACAATGTGTGCTAATATAAGAAATGATTGATGAGCGAAAGCACATCAAGCACCTTATACCCCCTATTCTAACAGAGTCTATCGCAAGATAGATTCTACTATGTTAGGTTGCGCACCAGGTGTGCTATAGTATTCTACCCTCCACTGTAGCACCGCTAGAAAGCCTAGTGCGTATACTAACCCCTTTGTCCAGCGGATCGCTCGTAGTGTGAGGTGGATCACGTTTACCCGATAGGGTGGGACGAAGGGCAAAATGGCGCCAGGTGATGCCCACCCTTACCTGGCGCTTTTTTGTTAGGAAAAATAATTGAACCCCGACTAGCTGCCGGGGTTTTTGAGTGGAGCTTAGCGAAGCGAGAACTCGTCGATGCGCTCTTGGAGTGCATCGATTACTGCACTGCGCTCTTCGCTGGACGGGGCGCCCCGTAGGGTTGCGCGCAGGGTAAAGTGGCGTGGCCACCATGCTACCGGGCCGAAGTGAGCGTGTAGTTCATCCTCATCGTTGTAGCAGTACAGCTGGTCATCTGCCCCTAGCCAGAAGTTCATCCCGATTTGTGCGGCCGGAACGCCACGCATTGTATCGCGGAAATCCTCGGCAGGATGGAGCCATCCAGTCAGCTGTGCTTTGAGGATGCGGATGGTATCCCAATCCTCGCGCGGCGTACTCTCGCGCTCACCCTGAATGGCAATACGGCTGGCGCCTGGCGGTTGCTCCCATTGCATTGGTTGCGGGCGGCGGGCCCGCCCAAGCGTTGCTGGTGCGCTGGTCTCGAACCCGATATCGGGCTCCGCCTCTTCATGCATGTGAGTCACCTCTTTCTTGTAAGCTCCGATTCCGGAGCGATGAATGCCAATCGGCGTCTGCCGCTCGACAGAATTATGAGTATAGTACCATTAAAAGCCTATAAACACAAATCATGCTATACTGAACAGTAATGGACACCTTTCTTTTGCTTGTACTTGCCATCGTGGCGGGTAGCGCTATCTCGCTGGCTGGCGGGGCGATTATATACTTATCAAAGCGTAGCCGAGCACGTGCGATTGCCTTGGCACTTCCCTTTGGGGCTGGTGCGCTGCTGGCTGCGGCCTTTTTTGACCTGCTGCCAGAGAGCTTTGAGCTTGCCGACCCGCGCTCGCTGCTGGTATGGGCGCTCGCCGGGTTCATTCTCTTTTTCTTGCTCGAGCGGCTATCCAGCTGGTTTCACCATCACCATGCGCACGACGATAGTAAAGAGCAGAAGAACCGTTTAGTAATGACAGGTGACCTGGCCCATAACGTGATTGACGGTATGGCTATCGGCGCGGCATTCTTAGTTAACCCCATGAGCGGGCTTATTACCACCATCGCCGTAAGCGCCCACGAAATACCCAAGGAGCTGGGGACGTTTGGTATATTGCTGTCACGCGGCTGGAAGGATAAAAAGGTTATTTTGGCTAACATCGCCACAGCTGTCGGTACACTGGTGGCGGCTTCGGTAGTGTTCTGGATTGGCTCGTCGGTAGCGTTGCCTGAGGCGCAGCTGCTAGCACTTACCAGTGGTTTCTTTATCTATGTGGCGGCCAGCGATATTATCCCCGAAATCCACGAGCAGCCGCGCCGTATGGGCACGATCCAGGCGGGCGTACTGTTGGCTGGCCTAGCCTTTGTGGGCACCGTGAGTACGATACTAGGCGTGTAAATTGACTTCTAGCATATTTTATGCCAGAATAAAAGTAAGTATACCTCTACAACACTAGGGGGTACCGCCCCTTGGAGAAAGAAGGAACGATGCAACCCATGCCTACTCCGCCTTGGGAGGACTGGAAAGAAGAGAGCCCCATACATTTTTTTATCCGTGCGGCATTCCACACTGTGAAAATTGACTGGATAAGAAAGACTACCCTAGCCGGAGTCGTGCTGATGGGGTTCTGTGGCCTTGGTCTCGCCGCGAGGTACTTTATCGCTGGCGATAGCAGCGCTGGCTGGGTAAATCTTGTATTCTCTCTGCCGTTTGTAGCCGTCGGGCCGCTTGTGATTGTGGCCAACCGCTGGCAGCGCAAGTGGGATATCGCCAGCCAGGAATACTTGCTTGCGGTCGAGCAACGGAACAAAGAAACTGAGGCCAGGCTGGATTACGAGGCGCGATTTGAGGCCGGATATGTCCAAGATTGCCAGCTGTTGCTTAATCGAGTGGCCGAGGACTATACGCTTGATGCAGATCAGCGCGAAGACCTCATTGACGGCCGGAATGAACTGATTGATGCGCACGAGATGTCAATCGGGGAATTCAACAAAGCATTGGAAGCATTTTTCCCGTCGGATGAACCAGTGGAGCTGAGCGACGATGAATCTGCCGCATTTCGCAGGATTGTCGAAGAGTTCGGCCCTGAGCCTACCTGATGTCCAAGGGGCAGCCCCGTCTACGCTAGACGGGGCTGTGTTAATATTGACTTAATTTATACTTTGTGCTATAATGAAAAGAGGTACACCCTACTAAAGGGGGGTGTAAGTACCCCCGGATTGGAGAACGATGCCGAAGCGTACGCACGAAGAGGTCGAAGCCGCTGTTGCGGCGTTGAGCCAGGCGGATCGAGCGCTCGACGAGTCGAAGGTGCAGCTCCGGCTGGAGCCGCACAGGATAAACCGGCCCGACTTCATGGCCTACAACACCGTGGCCTATGGGTCGCTGGCGTTCGGTCTGCTCTGCTGGCTCCTGGCCATGATGGCCGGTGCCCCGGGCTGGGTGTGGGCCTTCATCGTGGCCACCATCGGGCTGGGCCTGGTGATGCTGGCCGTCAAGGGGGCCGCGATATGGCTGAACGGCCGACGCGGCCGATGACTGCTTGTCCGCCCTCCCCTCCCTGCTCCGTCCCTACCAAAGGGGCGGAGCTATTACTTTTATTGCATAATATGCAACTTTATGATACATTATTCACTAATGCCTACGGGCATAGCGGAACCCCCTTAGGTACACCTCCGTGCCTAGTCCGCTCAAGTGCTAAGGAGCACTAGTATGAAGAAGGCCCTTCGCCTGATCATCGCGTTTGCCGCCATGTTGGCGCTGACGCTCTCCTCCGCCATCGGCGGATCCTCCCCGGCCACGGCGGCCGCTCCTGCCCAGCCAGACCAGCAGTTGGTCGTGGCGGCAGCCAATCCGGCATCGGCCGATGTGGTGATGGACTTTTCCATCGAAATGCTGCCCAGCAAGAAGAAGGCCGCTCCTCCCTCCAAATGCACTGTGGAGTGGTCGAAGCTGGTGATGCCATATGAGTGGCCCTGGGCCAAGGTGCAGTGCAAGGCCGGTAGTGGGAAGTACCGCGTGAAGGGTACGTTCAAGCGTATCATCAACGGCAAGTCCTATTCGGTCAAGGGCAACATCGTGAGTGTCGGCAAGACTTCTTGGGCGCACGCTGACGGACCCTTCGACTGGGCTACTGGAGCTCGGTGGATGGAAGCCTGATATCAGAGGTGTGCAGCAGGTCGGATCGACCGACCTGCTGCACACCCTGTGTTACACACCCCGCTAAGGGGATTTTTTATTGCGCGCGGTGGGTAGTGGCGGCTAGCTTGCCGGCCGCAAAATCAGTAATAATACCCAGCACAACGGCATACTGATCGTTTAGTATCGCCTGCTCTTTTCTCGATAGCTTACCCAGTACTACACCTACTTTATCGCTGCCGTGGTGCTGTTCGGTCCAGACACCTATGCGCAGGCGCGCGGTATCGCTGCCGATGTGCGCTTCGAGTGATTTTAGGCCATTGCTGCCGCCATTGCTGCCGCCTAGGCGCGTCCGGATAGTGCCAAGCGGCAGTGCCAGGTCGTCGTGCACGATGAGGAAATTTTCCGGTAAGAGCTTATAAAAATCCATAATGGCGCGTGCTGACTGCCCTACCTCGTTGTAATAGGTGCTTGGCTTCACTAATAGAACACGTTCGTCCCCTGATACTATTTCGGCCACTAGCGCGTGGAGCTTAGTCTGTGCCTTGAAGGCGATATCGTAGCTGGCGGCTATCTGGTCGAGCGCCCAAAAGCCCACATTGTGCCGCGTGCCAGTATATTTTGTTTCAGGATTGCCTAGGCCAAAGAGTACCTTCATTATCTGTCTCTATTCTTATACTTCGTGTTTTTCGGCATCTTTGCGTTGCTTATAGGCTTTGGTGACAGGCTCTAAGCCTTTAGCGATGCGCTCTTTATTGCTTTTGATCTGCTTTTCATCGCGGTAGCTGAATTTAATTGGCACACCAGCGTAGTTGTAGGTTTCGCGCACTAGGCGCTCCAGGTAGCGTTTGTAGCTCCAGTGGACGAATTTGAGGTTAGAGCCGTATATCACGAACCATGGCGGGGTTTTATCGGTCTGTACCATGTAGCGCAGCTTCGGGTGAGTGTTCTTTAGGCCGGCTGGCGGGTGCTTCTGGATGGCTTTTTGTAGTAAATCGTTCAGGACGCGCGTTTTGGTGTCTTGCTGCTGCCGGGCCCGGATATCGAGCGCCAGGTCAAACAGCTTGGTGACATTTTGGCCGGTAACGCTGCTGGTAAAGATGAGTGGCGCCCATGGTACAAAGTCAAAATTATAGCTGATTTTCGGTGCCAGCGCGTCGCGCGTGTAGGCATCTTTGTCCATCACGCTGTCCCATTTACTCACCACCAGCACCAGGCCTTTACCTGCCTCAGCGATGATACCAGCCAGCTTTTGATCCAGCGCGACGTTGAGTTCGTTCACGTCCATCAATAAAAAGCAGATGTCGGATTCTTCAATGGCGCTTAGTGTGCGGAGTACGCTGAATTTTTCAATCCCTACCTCTTGCTTGCCCTGGCGGCGAATGCCGGCCGTATCGACCAGTTCGATCGTTTGGCCATGATAGCCAACCTGCACGCGGTTAAGGTCGCGCGTGGTACCGGCGACATTTGCCACCAGTGCCTGCTGCTTGCCGGCAAGCGTGTTAAACAAGTAGCTTTTGCCGACGTTTGGGCGACCAATCAGGGCGATCCGTAGTATGTCGTCTGGTTCGCTTGCGTGCGCTTCGGGAATCAACTCTGCTATGCGGTCAAGCAGCTCGCTGACGCCGCTGTTGTGTTCGGCACTGGTGCGGATGATGTCTTTGATGCCGAGGCGGCGGAATTCGTCGTTATGTAGTGCGCCCTTCAAGTCGGCTTTGTTAGTAACTAAAATGACCGGCTTTTTGCTTTTTAGCGCCTTTTTAGCTACGATCCGGTCTTCATCACCAGGATACTCGGTACTGTCTACGACAACCAATATTACGTCAGCGGCATCGGCGGCTTCGCCGATTTGTTCTTGGATACCGGCTTCAAACTCGTCTTGCGGATCTTTTAGACCGGCTGTGTCTACCAGCCAAAACTCTCCATCCCCGCCATCGGCATTACGGCGGCTGTAGGCAACCTTTCCTAGCACATTATCACGTGTGGTGCCGGCTTCGCGCGCCACGATGGCCTGCTGACTGCGCACCATACGGTTAAACAGCGAGCTTTTGCCCGCGTTTGCCCGCCCAATAATTGCGACTGTAGGAAGTTTTGTTGCCATAATTCACTTAATTCTAGCATATTTTACCCCTGATTTCAAGCGTTAGGGTATTGTATTTTTAACATAAGTATGTTATAATGAAGGTAAGAATAGGGCTCAAGAGAAGGGGTAGAAAAATGGGAGCCTACATCGTGATGGCGGTGGGTGTCAGCTTGGTGATTTGGATGATCGGCTGGCGGCCACGTCGTGCGCGCCACGCCACCTGGCGAGTGATTATCGCTATGGGTGGCATATGTGTCATCCTCGCGGGTGCTAGCCTGGTGTGGCCCGAGTGGGTCATGGGGCTGCTGACCTGGTTGGCGGTTGGATTTGTCTTCGGCTGGCTGCTAGGCAGCGTGATTGGGCAGCTACGCACCGAGGCCAAGCAGGCCAAGGTGCAAGCGACACTCGATGCCGAGGACGAGGACTGGCTGCGTCAGAACAACATTTCGCCCGACTGATGCCGGGCTCAACCATCAAGCTAGAGGTTGGCGCGCTACTACGTAGCATGACAACCTCTATTAAATTTGCTTTTTAAAGAAATAGTGGTACTATATAAGTCAATTTTATGAACAAAAGCTGGAATAAATTAGCGAAGCAAAAGAGTGCTCTAGCTGTAGAGCAGCTCCTGCAAGATGTGGAGCGTTGCCTAAGGGCGCCATCTGTACTGCGGGCACTGGGCGAACGTGGTGAAATGTTGCTAGATTTAACTAAAGACCATATGGCGGCGTGCGAAGCGGTAGACGGTATAGTAAGTGCGGGGAACGGTGGACTGGACAGCAATACTATCCCGGTATTTATGATGGGTGCCAATGAAAGCGTGACTATTGAGGATATGTCGCGGATGCCACTGCAGCGGGAGTGTGCATTGTATCTTTATTCGCGCGCAGATAGCGGCTCGGCAATGGGCGACGCAAGACTTGAGCGCCTCATCGATACATACCAGCCGGAAGGCAGTGCTTATACCTTTCAGCTGCCATTGTATGCTAATGCTACTACCGTGATCGCCCAAAGCGTCCATGCGCTACCGGAAGACATGGGTTTGCCAACGATGCTTGGCAAAGGTCGTCCAGGCGTGGCGTTATTAGCGAGAGGGTCAAGGTCTCGGATGGCAAGCATCTTGCTGCATGAAGTATCACATGCACTTGATCACGTGGTACAGCCGATTGTATATGACGAACGCCAGCTCCGCAGCTTAAGTAGTGAGCTGGCGGCCTATGCCACACAGTCCCTTGCCGTAGCTGCGCTTAAGAAAGAAGGCTGTGCTCAGTGGCGCTATATAAAGCGTAGGCCTTTGGCTGATGCCGTAGAGGCAGTACGCTTTAGAGTAAATGGGCCATACACTCAGCCCGGGGCATTTGATGTGAGCGACGAGATAGTTGCAGCGCTGGAACAACGTGGGTTGCAAGGAATTTATACTAACGAATAAATATATCACCTAGCGCATATCGACTGATTCTAGTTCACCCTCTTTCATATCACCCAGCGCATAATTACCAAATTGTACCCGGTGCAGTTTTTTTACCGTGTAGCCAAGCGCCAGGAAGGTGCGCCGGATTTGGCGGTTGCGCCCCTCGCTCATGGTTACTTGCCATTCGTGTCTATTGCTTTCGCTAAGGCGCATCAAGCTAAGCTGGCTTGTGCCATCATCCAGCTGAATGCCAAAATCACTAATCATCTGCTGATGGAGCGGTGCTAAATCATGATCAAGCTGCACATGGTATACCTTGGTTTTGGCGAATTTGGGATGGGTCATGCGGTACGCAAAGTCGCCGTCATTGGTTAATAGGAGTAAGCCACTGCTATTGCGGTCGAGCCGCCCTACCGGTTTGAGAGCATGGTACTGGTGTGGGATCAAATCATAAATAGTTGGATTATCGCCCTGGGCGCGGCGTGAGCAGACATACCCCACCGGCTTATTGAACGCCAAGTATATATATATGGCTTTTTGCTCTTTTATAGGCTTGCCAGCGATTACTACTTTGTCCCCCTCGCTTATCTGCGCGCCTAGGACAATTGGTTTGCCGTTTATTGTTACGGTACCGCTATCTATCAAAATATCCGCCTCGCGACGCGAAATACCTAGCTGCAGAGCTAGGTATTTGTTAAGGCGTGTGGTGTCGCCTGCCATAGGCTACAGCCCGGCGCTAGGTGCTGGCGGAACCGGTGGGAGCGTTATGTTTGATGCTGCGGGGGCCGGTGCTGTGGGCTGCGGTGTTTCTTCAAATTGCAAATCAGGGGCGGCTGGAGCCGGAGTCAGTTCGGGCGCTGGTACATTGTTGCCACTCGGGAATGCTGGTGGGGTTTCGCTTGCTAGTTCTTGGTTGATAAGGTTAGCAAAATCTGGTGCCGGGGCTCCGTTTGATTCGAGCGGCTGAATGACACGGCCAGCCAGGGTACCGGGGCGCGGCGTTGAAAACGGCGCAGTAGGCTCTGGTAGTACACTGTTAGGCAGGCGCGTTGCAGCTGAATCTGGCCCGGGCTCAGTAGGCTCTGGAGCTGGCGCAGGTGCGGGAGCGCTTGGCGCAACCGGTACCGGTATAGGCGCAGCGGGTGTAGCTGCTGGTGGCGCACTAGGCGCTAGTGACGCTACTGGATTTGGCATAGCTGCGGGTGCTGGCGGTGCGGCTGGTACCGGGGACGGTGTAACTGGAGCTGGCGCAGGTGCTGTAGTGGCTGCTGCTGGTGGAGCGCTTGGCGCTGCCGGAGGAGTAGAGACGAGCGGCGCATGGCCGGCAACCGGAGCATCGGCAAGGACTTCATGCACGGTGCGCACCACATCTTCAATGCCTACCTGTGATTTCACCAGGTAGCGATCAGCGCCAAGGTTGACACCACGTTGGCGCTGCTCTTCGCTCGAGAGGGCGGTCATCATAATTACTTTAATGTTTTTGGTTTCGGTAGTGCTGCGCAGTATATCCAGCATGTCAAAACCGCTGATTTTCGGCATCATCACGTCACTAACGATTAAATCTGGGCGATCTTTTATAGCCATCGCCAAAGCCTCTTCCCCATCACCAGCGGAAACGATATCATAGCCTTCCGCGAGGAGGCGGACGCCGTAAATCTCACGTAAGCTCTTGTCGTCCTCTACTAGCAATATTTTGGTCATCTTAGTTCCTATTGTAATTGGTTGTGGTTAAAAAATCTATACTTTAGAGTGTCTTTATCTTCTGGG
>JBLMYW010000079.1:0-14282 GCA_050258515.1 Acidobacteriota bacterium
AGCTTCAGCGACTTCGCCACCATCAACTGGGGCGTATTTGGCGCCGAAATGGTTGCCGCAGCCGTATTCCTATTCGGCCTCGTAGGCGTTATCAGCCACCGCGAGCTCAGCAATGGTGCCCGCGCACTTGGCGTAGGTCTGTCGCTGACCGCTGCTATCGTAGTCGGTGGCGCATTGCTATCTAACCTTAAGGCACAAGATGTCGTGAAGTACCAGCAAGAGTACCAAAACGCGCAAACCGCTGGTAGCGAAAACGCTAAGCAGCCAGAGATCCCACACTCTGCCTACGTAAAGGGTGTTACCGTCAACCCAGCTGTAGCGCTTGCCGTTACCGACAACGCAACCAACAAGCTAGATTCTAGCAGTAGTGATGATAAAACCAACAGCCGCCTCAGCCTTGAAGTAATTCTCGGTACATTGGTAGGTGCAGCCGTAGGTGCAAACCTCTACCTGCTTATCGCTGGCCGCAGGCGCAGCTAGTTACTAGCAAATACAAATCGAAAAACACTCCTTTAAAAAGGAGTGTTTTTCATTAAATCGGATTCTATCTATATGTAATTACTCTGCTGTCTACCGCCAAAAAGACGATAGACAGCAGAAACCTGTAACGAACACAGATCAGACAGCGGAAGGCAGCTCGGTCTCATCGAGGGTTTCAAAGAGCGCATCCACAAAGGACCGTAGACGCTTGTCGATGAACATGTGCATCGATCGCTTGTCTACACCCGAAAGCCACGACCATGCTTGCTGCACATATCTTGGCAACTGCCAGGTGGCGGTACTATTATCCAGCACACATGATCTGATCCCCGACGGTTGAGTCCGCGTAATGAGTGCAGGGTTGACGCCACTCGAGACCGCAAGACACCAAGCCTTTTTGGAACAGGGTGTCGCAACAATCTCCCTAAACTTCGCACCGATTCCAGCCGCAAGCTCCCCCGAAGCACCAAACGCCTCCACCTGACGGTACCTCTCGGCACGCTTATTGTCCAGCGTCAGCACTACGCGGCCGATGTCATCACTCTCGAGCACCAGCTCAAAAACAGGTTCACTAGCCATAGTAGTCCTCCTCGAACGTAGTAGTGGTCTAGTAAACTAATAGTACACTACGATTGTATATTTTGCAATATAGTGCTATTCCTGCGATGGCTTATCGAGCAATAGCGCTTCGACGGTGGGATCGGTGTTGGCAATCTTTACCACGTCTTTATCAACTTTCCCGAGTTCTTTATGCGCAGCGTTATAGTGATTTACCGTAGTGCCGAGGGCGTTACCAAGCTTGTTCATGTACTCATCAAACTTACCGATATGCTGCCCTAACTTACCCACTCGCACCTGGATATCTTTGGCTTGCTCTTCAATCTGTAGGCTACGTAGGCCTTGTAGCACAGTTTGCAGATACGCCATAAAGCTCGTTGGACTTGTGATAATCACGCGCTTTTCCCTAAAGGCGTACTCTATAAGGTCACGCGAGCTACCGCCAGTACCAACGTTGTTGATTAGTAGGTCATAGTATAGCGATTCGCTCGGTATAAACATAAAGGCAAAATCCATCGTCTTTTCACTGGGGCGGATGTATTTGGCGGTCTCATCAATGCGACCTTTTAGATCTACCTTTACTTTCTGCAAGTACAGTTCGCGCTCTTTGCCGTTGGCTTCGATCATACGGTTGTAGTTTTCTAGGCTAAATTTGCTGTCGATGGGCAATATTTGACCTTTATCGAGAAAAATCACCGCGTCGACAATTTCGCCGTCGCTAAATTTGTACTGGGTTTGAAACTGCCCCGGTGGCAGCACATTCTCCAACACGCTTGATAGGTAAAATTCGCCAAACACCCCGCGCTGCTTTGGGTTCGACAGCACATTTTGCAACGTTTTTAGCTCGTCGGCGACATCAACGACACGACGATTAGTTTCGTCGAGCTTCGCTAGCCTTTGGGTCACATCGGCCACAAGTTTAGCACTTTCAGTTAACTGTTTTTGCACCGACTGTTGCACTCCTAGGCTACTACGTTCTAGTTTGTCGCCCATCGTTTGGCTTAGTTGTGCAATCGTCCGGGACAATTCTGTTACATCACCTTTTACCAGTTCTACCGCACTCGTGTTTTTTACTTCGTTAAGTTTTTGAGTCAGTACATACAGCACCAGTCCCAACCCCAGCAATACAATTACTAACAAAATAATGAGTATGGTTTCCATACTCATTAGTATACCACCGATGAAGGTATAGCGCTTACGCTACCAGCGCCCAGCGTGCAAGCACGACAAGCACCACAGTGACGACCAGTGCAAGAATAAAATTACGCAAACGCGCCACCCAGGCAAAAGCAGCATACGCTAGCGTAAAGAGTGCGACAAACACGAGTACAGCCCAATACCACGCAAAACTGCCAGCTACCGTTTGCAGCCCCCATAGCGAAATAGCCGAAGCAAGGCCGATAAGCAGCGGGCGGTAAATCCGCAAGCGGGCAAGATTAGCAACGCCAGCAATTGTACTGATGATAATTGCCACGATCATAGAATATGCCGGCGCCTGGCTGCAGTCACCAGTAGATTCTGCACGGCACAGTACTGCGCCAAATACAAACTTATTAAGCAGCGCGTACAGCACAAATGCGGCTAAGCCGGCAATCGCGCCGCTAATCAATACGCCAATAAACTCTCTGCGGGTCATGCCAACAAATGGCAGTGCTTTATTATCAGTAACTTCGTCGTATACGGTCGGCTCTTTCATAATAAATCTATTGTACTACTTTTTTGCGCGTTTAGCTACAGTACGGCCTAATGAGTTTTTAGCATAACCAGCATACCATACTGCCCCAAGTGCTGTGATTGCGAGCGAGCCCACTATATCAAGCGGTGTATGCACGAGCGCTAGTACGCGGCCGGCACACATCAGCACTGCAAGCACGGCTAGCGTGATAGTAACGGCGCGACTTTTCGTAGCAAACCACACCGCAAATACAAGAAAGAAGGCGAGGAGTGCGTGGTCGCTGGGGAATCCAGGATTATTCAGGTACGCTGCCCCCGGGTCAAGCCCCAACTGCTCAAATGGCCGCAGCTCGGCGGGTTGCCACAGGCTGCCAATAAACTTGGCCAGAATATACGAAGTGATACCCGCCATAAACACCCGCGTAAAGCGATCGTAGCGGTCTTTTACCGGTGTTTTAAGTAATAGGGCAGCAACCGCCACTAGCGCAATGATGATTACCAATCCGTCAGCGACTAATCGTATGAGTATGTCCATAAGTTCAGTATACACGCTTTAGCATAAAACATCTCTGTGCCACAGTAGTTGCATTTTATACACTTTTGTGATATAATGGAATAGTAGAGTATACACCGCCAGGGTGTATACGATTGTTCCTAGGAGGAATTGCTATGTCCAGTCTTACTCGACACCACGCGTGGCAGCAGCTCTGCGATGCCGATGAGGCCCGCAAGGCCGCCCATCGCAACGCCGAGAAGAGCGCCACGCTCTACCTCGTTCTGTGGCTGGAGAGCTGCGCCGAGTGGGCCTGGAGTGCCACCACCCCAGAGGCATTCGACCTCATGATGCGCAGCAATCACACCTACGAGCTCCAGTCCGGCGAAGTGTCGACCTGCTGCCAGCAGTTCGATGAAACGAGCACGGAGCTGCTGGAGCGAATCCGCGGCATGCTGAGCAACATCGACTTCCCCTTCGCGGTGCAAGTGTACCAGTCGAAGGAGAACCACGGCAACTTCATCCTCACCATCCCCAACCAAGGGGGTCTGGCAGAGGACTGACCTACCCCGCCACCCCGGCGCGTTGCGAGAACATTCCGTTCTCCCGCGCTCGGGGAGGCGGGGTGTTTTCGTTATGCCGCAGCCATGCGTGGCGCGCGGGTCAGGATATAGGTTTCTATCCTCGCCCTGCTCCAGCCGCGCTGCAGTAGCTCATTGCGCAGGCAGCCGGCCAGCGCTAGGCGGAAATCACGCTTACTGTACAGCCCGCAGGCTTGAATGACCTCCTCGAACGTCATCTTTTTGCTCATTTGTTTGAATTCGTGTGGTGAAATGCCGAGAATTTCGGCACGTAGCTCGCCTTTACGATCGTGGCGCGACAACAACTTGTCGAACTGCGATTCACGGCGTTTTTTGGGGATGGTGATTTGGCTAAGGCCTGGCACTGCTGCCGCCACCGCTGTTACTACCAGTAGTGATGCAACTGTTTTGGTCGTTAGCTTCATTGAAACCTCCTTTTTTGTTAAAGCGTAAGCACTTGCCTACAGTTCTATATTACACCGTGAAAATGCGTGAAAAGAAAGTAGTTTTTGCAACAGCCGACACTGATTTTTTAGGGCGCGATTACTCGCTACCGTCACTATACGTAGTGTGGCTGAGAGCCGCCTGAACCAGACAAAAGAAGTTTTGCTATTATACATACATGATATCCTCTGTTGATTCAGCCGAAGCCTATTTGGCATCTTTACCTACCAAGCAACAGGGGGCTGCAGCCCGATTATCTACCGTGCGCCAGGCCCTTGATACGCTTGGCAACCCACAAGATAGCATACCGGCCATTCATATCGCCGGCACTTCCGGCAAGGGCTCTACGGCTTACTATGCGGCAAGCATGTTGTACCAAGCAGGGTATACAGTAGGGCTAGCAGTATCACCCCATGTCCATAGCGTCACCGAGCGCTCGCAGGTAAACGGCAAGCCGCTCCCCGAGGCTACATACTGCAACTATTTTACTGAATTCACCAAGCTGAAAGCGTCGCACGGATGGGAGCTTACCTATCTGGAGTTCCTCACTGTATTTACCTACTGGCTCTTCGCCCAGCTGCAGCTTGACTATATGGTAATAGAGGTGGGCGTAGGCGGCAGGCTCGACCCCACTAATGCCATCACACGAAAGAACACTGTGCGTATTATTACGGATATTGGTTTTGATCATATGGATTTGCTAGGCAACACTCTCAAGCAAATCGCAGAAGAAAAGGCGGGTATTATTCGCGGTGAGGACCGGGTTGTAATGCACCAGCAGACACAAGAGGTTATGGATACGGTAGCCCAAGTGTGCAGCCATGCACATGCTCGGCAAGTTATCCTGCGCGCCGATACAATTCCGGGCTCCACGCTACCAGCCTTCCAGCAGCGCAACTGGACACTGGCGTATTGCGGCATTGCCCAGCGCCTAACGCTCGACAGGCGTGCAGCCCCACCCAAGCACAGCATAGAACAATCACAGCAAATCGCTATCCCCGGCCGTTTTGAACAATACACACATAACGGCGTTTCTGTCGTACTGGACGTCGCTCACAATGCACAAAAACTTAGCGCGCTTACCAGTGGTATAGCAGCCGCTTATCCTGAGGCTTCACCCGTCTACGTCGTGGCATTTGGCGGCAACAAGCAGGCCATACTAGCAGATAGTATCGCGGTTATCGCTCGTAATGCCAGCGCGATAATCGCAACAAACTTTCCTGCAGGCACTACGGCGTGGCATCCATCTGTTCCCACCGACTCAATTATGGAAGCGTGCGAGGTCGCCGGCATAATCAACAGCAAAAGCGTGCCTGACGCTTGGCAAGCCTATAAGCGTGCGCGGCAGCTCGGCGCACCCGTTGTAGTGACAGGCTCATTTTACCTTATAGACGGCATTCGCGCGAAGCTCATTGCTGGCGGCGCCAAACCAAAGGTTGACAACTCGCCGCTAAATGTGCGACTATTGTAGCGTATGCGTTATACGACACAAAACATTGTGGTGCTCGTGATTCTCCCGACCTAGCGGGTGTTTTGCAGTGCATACTATACGACCAGCAAGCAACACTCCCGCGACTACAGCGGGAGTTTTAGTATAAAAGGAGCTATTACCATGGAACGACCACCCACCGGCGGCGAACAAATCATTACACAGCTGCGCGAACGCGGCGCCAAGCACGTCTTCGGCTATTCGGGCGGCGCTGCGCTGCCACTGTTTGACGCCCTCGCCACCGTTGATGGCGTAGAACTGATCGCCACCCGCCACGAGCAAGGTGCCGTCCATGCGGCCGATGGTTATGCCCGCGCCAGCGGCGACTTGGGTGTTGCCATCGTCACCAGTGGCCCTGGCGCCACCAACGCCTTTACCGGCCTAATGACCGCTCATATGGATAACGTGCCGGTAGCGGTGATCAGCGGCCAAGTGCCCACGCACGCCATTGGCACTGATGCGTTCCAAGAAGCGGCCACAGTAGCGATGGCGCAGCACATTACCAAGCAGAGCGTACTGGTAGAAAGCCCGGGCCAGCTGGCTGATGCCACACATGAGCTCCTTACTGTGGCCACCGCCGGTCGGCCAGGCGCCGTACTGATGGATGTACCAAAGGATATTAGTGGCGCCGATGCCGTACCCGGCCACTACACCAGCCCCGACTATCGGCCCCCAGCGCCTGATACCGAGGCCATCCAGGCTATCATGCAAGCCTGGAATGCCGCCGAGAGGCCGGTCATCTTGGCTGGGCATGGCGTGCTGATTGCGCGCGCCGCCGAAAAGCTATATGCCCTCGCCACCGCCATGGAAACACCGGTGACGACGACACTGCTGGGTAAAGGCGCCTTCCCCGAATCACACGCCCTGAGCCTGGGCATGCTTGGCATGCACGGCACGGCCTACGCCAATAAGGCAGTACTGGCGGCCGACTTTATCCTGAATGTCGGCTCACGATTTGACGACCGCATCGTTGGCAAGCCCAGCGAATTTGGCAAAGACGCGTTTATCGCCCATGTGGATATCGACCCGCGAGAAATCGGCAAAGTGATTACGCCGGATGTCGGTGTGGTGAGCGACGCTGGCTTGGCCATTAGTGCCCTCCATGCTGTCGCTAGCTCAGACGCGGCAGACCGCCGTAATTGGCTGGCCCAGGTGCGCCGCTACAAGCAAGAGTACCCGCTACACTACGAGCAGGGGCCGCAGCTATCCATGCAAGAAGTCATTGCCGAAGCGCACCGACAAACCGGCGGCAACGCCATCGTCACCACCGATGTTGGTCAGCACCAGATGGGGGCCGCACAATTTTGGCAGACCGACCGCCCAGACACCTGGCTATCATCGGGTGGCGCCGGCACCATGGGCTACGGCATGCCGGCCGCTATTGGTGCGCAATTGGCCCGCCCCAATGAGACAGTGCTAGCCATTGTTGGCGACGGCGGCTTCCAGATGACGTCGCACGAGCTGGCCACGGCCGTCCGCCACAAGCTACCCATTAAAGTACTGGTGCTGGATAACGAATACTTAGGCATGGTGCGCCAATGGCAAGAGGCTTTTTACAGCAGCCGCGAAAGTGGCGTGGATATGTCGGACAATCCTGACTTTGCCAAGCTGGCGGAGGTATATGGCGCCCGGGGCATACGTATTGACGCCAGAGAACAGTTGGCTGATGGAATTGCTGAAGCCCTAGCTATCACCGACCGTCCAGTCGTCATCCATGTAAAGGTAGGCAAGGCCGATAACGTGTATCCTTTCATCCCGGCTGGTGCACCCTACACCGCTATGCAAACCGGCCCGAGCAATACGCCGCTAGCCAAGCCAACCGGTAGCACCTAAGCATGGCGCTCGTGTAGCAACCCCGCCATAGCGAAGTGCAGTTCTTGCTGCCACAACGCATCTTCCAGCGCATTATGCGTAAAAACACCATCAGGCATTAGCTCGGCAGGCAACCGCTTCTTTGACACGTTCTTCCAGTCATACTCGCCGCCTAGCGCCATAGCCAAACTTTGTATGCAGTAGCCGGTTATATCAAACGGGTTTTCAAGGCCGGCCTTCACGTATTCCAGGTTCACCATGGGGAAATCATAGCTCGCGTTAAAGGCTGTTACTATCGATTTGCCCAACTTGCCGTAGCGGCTCTTTATATCCGATTGCCAGTCCGTCAATTCTTGCATTGCTACCGCAGGCTTTATGCCTTCATCCATCAGCCGTTCATACGCTAGGCCATGCTGCCGGCAAAATTCGCGGTTCGCTGGAATATGCGGGCCATCAGTCGGCTGCAGTTCGCGGTAAAATGTTTCGCCCCACGGGCTCGCTGCCCCCACGCTCAGCATTGAGCCATACCCCGGCCAACCGTCCGATTCTACATCCAAATCCACAAATAATTGCGGTGCATTTTGTACGATCTCTCTGCCCTTTGCCACCAGTTCGTTGTGTCGTTCGTGCGCCATATCATATCCTTTCGCTTACAGCCTCATCGTAGCGAAGGCGCCCTGGATGGGCAGTGAAAACTTTTTTACCTAATGGTACTATTAATCTATGGCGCAGCCTTTTTCTATCGACCACCATCTGCAATCACATGTCGTGCGGCAACTAATGGCGCATGGCGAACAGAGCTTTTCGGCACTGAAGCCAGCTGATGTAGAAAACAGCCTATTCATGTATCACATGCGTAAACTAATTGCCCGGGGCATCGTGGCGAAAACACCAAATGGGTTCCAGCTCACCCCAGAAGGCGCCCGATGGGCCAACCGCTCTGGTGCTTACGTGCGGCCACCGGAACTACCACGCCCGATGGTGCAACTGCTCGTGGTGAAAGATGGCCATGTACTACTCTCGGAGCGCGTATCCCACATGGCAACACACATAAACCGCTATATGCTCCCAGGTGGCCTGCATCGCTTCGGCGAGACCAGCCAGGCGAGTGCAGAACGCATCGCGAAAAAACTGGGCCTCACACTAACATCAGCCTGTATTGGACGCACCGAGCTGATTATACTCGAAAATCAGCATCATTCTATCGTGGATTTATACACGGCTACTGCTGCGAGCCTCGACTATACATTCGACGACGATATGTTCAGGCTCCGCTTTATACCGGTAGACGATGTACTCGCTATGTCGCCCAGTACCGCCAACACATTACCACAAATTATTCAGCAATACCTTGTTTAGCGGCCAGATAAAAGCTGCTTGAGTATCGCAAGATCACCCTCGACCGTCTCGCCGCTCTGCATGTCTTTAATGGAGAGGGTACCGTTGGCTAATTCATTTTCGCCGATGACTATGACATAGCGGCAGCCCATACGGTCGGCGTAGCGGAATTTCTTTTTCATGGTGCCAGGTTCGGTGTATACAATTGTCGCCGTATTGCTAGCGCGCAAGACCGCGGCTACTTCAAGTGTGCGCACGGTTGCTATGTCGTCAAGTGGTATCACTATTACCTCGGCGAGGCTTTGCTGGGTGGGCTTAATCACCCCGGCTTCAAGCAATTTATAGAATAGCCGCGACAGGCCGATAGATATACCCACACCAGTCAGCCTAGTGTTGGTGTAGTTTCCGGCCAAATCATCGTAACGGCCACCCGAGCATACGCTGCCCACACCGGGTAGGTCGTTCAGGATCGTTTCATACACTGTGCCGGTGTAGTAATCCAGCCCACGAGCAATTCTCAGATCAATGGTAAAGCGCTTTTCTGGTACCTGCATCGTACGAAGCGCCGTCACGAGCTGGCGAAGTTTTGCTACGCCATCAGAATAGTGTTCGTTATTGATGCCTAAGGCTTCTAGCGCCTCCAGGATTTCATCGTTGGTACCAGTAATTTCGGTAAATGCCAGTACTTTGCCGATTTGCAGCTCAGTCAAGCCAATCTTTGCTAGCTCACTCACTAGTTCTTCACGGCTAATCTTTTCCATTTTATCAATAGCGCGCAGCACTTCGGCAGATACATCCGCCAGGCCAATACCTTCAAAAAAGCCATTCAGCACCAAACGGTTGTTTAAGCGAATCGTAAATTCACCAAACCCAAATTGTTCAAAAATTTCATTAATCACCGCCGGGAATTCCGCATCGATAATCGGGCTCTCCGAGCCAATCACATCAATATCGCACTGGTAAAATTCGCGGAAGCGCCCGGCCTGGGCACGCTCAGCCCTATGTACCTTGCCGATGTGGTAGCGGCGAAATGGGAAGACCAGCTGACCCTCATGCTCGGCCGCGTAGCGCGCCAGCGGCACCGTCAGGTCAAAGCGCAAGCTAAGGTCGTTTTTACCGCGCTCAAACCGGTAGATTTGTTGCTCGGTTTCGCCGCCGCCTTTCGCAAGCAACACTTCGCTTAGTTCTAGGTCGGGCGTATCAATCGGCGAATAGCCATACTTTTCGTACGTGCCACGAATAATATCAAGCAGGCGGTTAAATTCGATTTGCTCTGCCGGCAAATACTCGTTAAAGCCGCTTGGGCGGCGAGGAGTTGTAAGAGTCTTTTTCATTATTCAATGCTCCTTTAGCTAACACCAATACTGCTAACCAAGGAACGAAAGGAGAATAAAAAAGACCCTTCCGCGGTCCCATCCTTGTTCTTCACTACATTACTGTCATGAAGCACTCAGAACCGACTCATACATCTTGCGATTTCGGTTTGCCCGTTTTACGGTAGGCTTCCGTAGCGCATTTTACGCTAAGCTCGCCCTGGCGTGACTAGGGCTCAAACGCTTTATACTTTCATCTTATCACACCTCCCCGCTTATGTCAAATTAGTTCTATGCCTTCACTGCCACTTTAATAGAGCCGGGCATGGCAGGGTCGAGGCACAGAACACGTAGCTTGAGCTACTCCGTAACGATCAGCGTGCCAGTCTTGCTATCATCGATATGGTCATGAAAACCATGCGTACCCACGGTGTCTGCGGTAAATGTCCCGCTTGCACCTGGTGCAAGTTCGCTCATATTCATTTCTGGGTTTTCAGTATGCGCAGGGTGGTCATCAGACGAAAACTGTACCGAAGTGGCAGATGTGTTCTTTACGGTTACGACGGTTCCCTTTTTCACTGTGAGCGTAGATGGCGAAAAGCCTTCATCCGTAAAGGTAATGGTAGCCGCATCGCCATTACTTGGGGCCTCGCTCTTGGCACTATCAGCCGTATCATTTGCCGGCTGGGTAGTAGCTGGCTGTTTTGGGATCAGCAACACCACTACTGCAACTATAGCAACCACCGCAATTGAAGCTATAATTACCATGATCGCGGTTTTAGACTCATTCGTTTGCTTGTTGTTTTCTTCCATGCCCATTCTCCTCTTTGTTAGCTTGCTGCTTATCATACCGCCAATTATATACGATACTTAGTGCCAACAGTACGCCAAGCAGTATCCATACCACCCGGAACCACCCGGAAAGCCCGCCACCGATCAGCAGCCCATGTACAAAAATCAACCCCATCGCAGCTATATTAGCCCATTCGATATAACGCCACCAGCCCTTATGCCTGAACCAGCGTCCCAGCTCGAACAATAGGAATGCCGTCAGCGCTATGCTACCAAGCACAAGCGCTATCCTCATACTGGCCGTCTGATACACTGCAAAGACACTATAGGGTGGCAGCCCCAGCCCATCGTTAAATAATCCTATATATAAAAGCCCTGGGTGCAGCAGAATCAACGCAAGTACTACTACACCCGTAATGCTAAAATAGTTCTTTAGGATTGTTTTGTCTTGGGCCAAGTGTAGATAACGTTTTATACTGCCGCTAACGTAGTGCGTCCACATAAGCAGCCACGCCATACTACCCAGCAGCGGAAATAGTTCATACACGCCAATGTCACCATGGATTCCCTGCAGCCATGCCGCTAGCCCGGCGGCCAATACCGCTGTAGTGAGCAGGCCTACCGCAAGGTATAATGTAGATCGATTCGTCACCAGAACTCTCCCAGGGTGCAGTTAGTTATGCAACTCTATGCTTATACCCAGTATACACCTTGTGCTAAATCTAGAGAGCATAAGCAACGTTGCTTTTAAGGCTCGGACATCATCGACGCGCCATACCAAAACAATTGCGCACTAGATACCCAAATTAAAATGCCCCCTTTCGGGGGCGGGATCCGCCGGGGTCGGGCGGAACTTGTGGCTAGGCCATCAACGGCACCAAGCGACTGTATGCCGACTTGCCGAAGTTGTCGCGGGCATACCAGTCGGCGAGCACGTTGATGAGCCGCTCATACCGCAACACGGCTTCGTGGCAGTCGCGGTAGAGCTCGTCAAGCTCCAGGAACGCTTCTTCGAGCAACATGACTGTGCCCGGAGAGAGCGTGCTGTCGCACCTCAGCTCGAAATACGTGATCGTTGCAAGCCGCCACGTGCGCTTGACAACGTCGATCAGGATCTCGACATCATCGCGATCTGGCAACGGGGCCTCCGCGTGCAACATGCGGAATTCGCCCAGCAGGACATCCAGACACACGTCCAGGTCGCTCAGCGTCAAACCTGTGGTCATACTGCCTCCTAAGAGTCGTTCGGATACCACCATGGTATCATCTTTACATTATAGCATACTTTTATACTATTTGCAACCAATCTACCTTAGTGGATAGTAAATTTGCCGCCTGCCATACTCACTACACCAGTTTGGCGCAGCTTCTTTACGGCGCGGCTGACCGTTTCGCGCGCGAGGCCGGTTTGGGCCGCTAATTCTACGATCGTAATGGTAACTTTGCCATCAGCTCGCGGAAAACGGGCTTGCAATAGCTTGAGCTCCTGCAGTACGCGCGCTTCGGCCCCACCCTCCATGGTGCCCGCCAAGCGCCGCAGCAACCCATCCGTACCACGAGTGAGGCGTACCAGAGTATCATATGCGACCCCTGGCTGATCGGCCAGGAATTTCGCTACGTCGGCGCGTGGTGCGCGGCGTGCCACCACGGCTCCGCTCGCCTCAAAAAAGAAGCTAATATCGCTCCGGCCTAAAATATTTGGTAAGTACAAAAACGAGCCCGGCTTATAAGTATTTACCGCCAGCTTTTCACCCCGTTCGGAGATATCGTACTGTACCACCAGCCCAGATTCTATATACTGCACTACACCGTCGTCGCCAGGCCGCAGCAGTAGCTCGCCCTTAGCATAGGCACGCTCTGGATACGCGGCGAAAAAGTCCTTAGTTAGTTGTTCTGTATTAGTCATGTAGTGTATGGTTAGCGCCGATTGCCTGGCTAATATGCGTGTAGCCATCGGCTTTCAGGAGCTGCTCTAGCTCTCTATTTATTTGCCCCGTAATCTGCGGGCCCTCATATATCAACCCAGTAATAAGCGCCACCAGGCTGGCACCGTTTTTAATTTTGTTATACGCATCTTCAGCGGTAAATATGCCGCCTACGCCTATTATAGTCAATGTATCGCCATACTTGCTATAGGTTTTAGCAATTAACTGGTCGCTCAGCGCTTTGGTGGGCTTGCCGCTCAGATTGCCTTTTACGTTCGCGTCTACCACCACACCTTGGCGGTCTTTACGCAGATTACTCACTGTTACACCTTGCACATTATGCCGTACGATTACTTCCAACAGCTTGCTATAGTCGTGCCACGGTAAATTGCTTGGCATTTTAATAAATACGGGTTGATGAAGTGCAAGCGCATCAATCGCAACTAGCAACTTGTTTAAACGCTGTGGTGTAGTAAACGGTTCACCCCCATACGTGTTAGGGCATGATATATTTATTTCGAACATATCAGCGTGCTTACGGAGGTTTTTTAAGCCCAGCACATAATCGGCAATTGCCTGCTGGTCAGTACTGCTGGCTGGTGTATTGGTACGCGCCACCGATAGCATCATTGGTACCTTCCGTTGCCTCACTAATCCATCCTTGGCTAAGCGCTTCGCCACGGCCCTACTGCCCATATTAGGCAGCCCGGCGTTTACTACAATTGATTGCTCTTTAGGTAGCCTATGGAACCATGGCCTAGCGTTGCCATCGCATCGGTAGCCTGTAACGGAGCCGCAGGTAACAAATCCAAATCCCACGCGCTCCATCAGCGGCGCAAGCTCGGCATTTTTATCAAAGCCAGCCGATAGACCTACCGGGTTTGGGAATACCTGTCCATGGATAGTTTGCGTTAAAATGGGGCTTTTATATCGCCACATGCCTGCCAGCAGCCCGCGAACTGGTGCCACGCGCTGGGCTACCCGCGCGACGCGTACTAAATTACGGTGCACGCTATCGGGCGAAAATTTGAACATAATCGGCTTGGCAGCGTGCTTGTATGCCGCATGCGTCGCCCTACTGAACACTCGTTGCATATATCCTACACTGTAGCGCAAAAATCACTGGTCGTATGTGATAATTATCACTGGTATATAGCTTAAGGTTTGCTACTATAGAGAGGTGGGTACGAACACTTATATTCTTTGCATTAACGCCGGTTCTTCTAGCCTTAAAATGACGGCTGTGCCGTTTGAGGCCAGCGCTAGCTCCAAGCGACCCTCGTATCATGCTGATATGATTACCGATTACGAGGCAGCCGCAAAAGAATTATTATCAGCTTTCCGTACCGATCACCCCGTTATTTACGAAAATATCGTCGCTAT
>JBLMYW010000080.1:0-4752 GCA_050258515.1 Acidobacteriota bacterium
GCGGCATAGCGCGGGAAGTAATCGTAGCTTTTGTCACCGTCAAACGCCTGCTCTATCCAATCCCAATTGTCTACAAGCCACTGCCACGTACTCTCGCGCGCATAGCGATTACGGATAAGATAGGCAAACCAGTGGGTGAGGTCTTGCTGGCGAATGGTCTGGGTGTCGGTAAATTGCTGCAGCAGCAATTGGATGTGCTCTGGTCTCTTCACGCTCGAAAGCCCGGCGCATATATCTTCGCGCAGGTCGGCCGATTGGCTACCCTGGTACTGATCGATCAGCGACTGGATCAATGCAGTATCGTTGGTGCGCCTGACAACGGAACTAATGACAAGGCTGCGGACTTCTGGGTCGATGTTTTCAAGGCCGCGGGCAAATAATTCATCGGCATGCACTACTACTGTTTCATCCTCGCCATATATCATCATACCCAGTATTAGCGTGCGCAGCTTCGTATCACTTTCAGCTTCGCTATCTATGGGTTGCCAGCCGAGTTTGGCAAATAATGGGCTTGCAAGACTGCGCGCGAAGGCCCGCAGCTTAGCTTCGGCTGGTTCGTCTACTTCAACGAACTTTTTTAGCTCGCCTAACGCTACAGCCATAATACCCCACACATTTTGCTCGGTTTCGCACTGGTAGGCCTGCAAGAGGTCGATAATACCAGCGCTTGGCGCCACGCCGCCGCGGGCGAGCAGCGTCTGCTCGTGAAGCAGTTGCAGGCGCCCAAGCGTGTCAATGCTGTCGATACGGGCAAGCAATCGTGCGAGGTGCTCTGGCGTGTAATGGGTAATAAAGTGTGCACTATCACGTACGTTGAACCGTTCGTCATCAGCGATGGGTAGTGCTAGTTCGCGGGTTTCTAATAGTAATGGTACGTCCTCGTTGCTTTCGGCGCCAAGGGGGATTGGCCATAGCTTAGTACTTGGGTCGTGCGGGCCGACAAAGAACTGCTCTTGCGATAAGCTATCCGGGCGCACATGAACTACTGGATAGCCGCTTTGCGATATCCACGCGTTCATGAACGTAGAGATGTCTTGACCGCTGGCGGCAGACAAATGCCGCCACAGGTCGCCCTCCTCTGTATTCTGGTAGGCGAACTCTTTAAAGTAGCTAGCTAGGCCTTTACGGAACGCATCGTGGCCGATAAAATCTTGGCACATACGCATGAGCCGGGCGCCTTTGGCGTAGACGATAGCGCCGTCAAATATCGAACCGATTTCATCCGGGTGCTGCACTTCTAGCTGTACGGCTTGTACGCCATCAATGGCATCGCGGCGTAGTGCCAGGACGTTTTCTTCGGTAGCAAATTCTAGCCAGACGTTCCATTCAGGGTGGATGGCATCATCGGCTACGTATGACATAAGGGTTGCAAAACTCTCGTTTAGCCATAAGTTGTTCCACCATTTCATGGTAACGAGGTTGCCAAACCACTGGTGGCTAAGCTCGTGGCTAATGACGCTCGCGACATATTGCTTGCTCGCCACCGTAGTAGTGGCTGGGTCGGTAAGCAAGGCGGTCTCGCGGTAGGTAATCAGGCCCCAGTTCTCCATAGCACCGCTAGAGAAATCCGGCAGGGCGACATGGTCGCTTTTTGGCAGTGGGTAGGGCGTATCGAAGTATTTGTCAAAAAATTCAATGGTTTTGATGGCATGCTCGAGCGCAAAATCAAGTGCCGCTGGCACCTGCGCTGGTGTTGCCCATATATTTACTTCGACGCCGCTATTGGTCGTGCCAGACGTTTTGTGTAGTTCGCCGGCGACAAAGGCCAGTAAATAGCTACTCATACGTGGCGTGCGGTCAAAGGTGGTTATAAGGTTGTCGCCATCTGTTTTCTGGCTCGTAGCGGGCATGTTAGAAAGTACCGTTACGCCACTTACTGTCGTCAGTGAGACGTCAAAGGTGGCCTTCGCTTCGGGTTCATCGACGCACGGGAAGGCTTCGCGCGCATGGTGGCTTTCGAACTGGGTGGCGTAGAGCTCTTTCTTCTGGCCGTCATGCTCGAAATAACAGGGATAAATACCGTGCATAGCATCGGTAAGCGCAAGAGTGAAGTCGATATGTATCTCTACCTTGCCAGTGCCTGCATGCTCAATGATGAGCTCGTCGTTTTCTCCGGTAGTATAGCTTGCCTCGGTGCCATTTACCGTAAGCGAAGTGATAGCGAGCTCTTTGGAGTGGAGCGTAATGGTGCGCTCGGCTAGTTGCTCGCCGGCAATGTGCACGGCGCCGCTAACTGTACGCTTGGCAGCGCCAGTCAAGTCCCAGTGTATGATGTAATGCTTGGGGTGGAATTGTTCGTATAATCGTTGCATATGTATACTAGTATACATGAGAAAACGGAGGGTGTTTGTACTGCTGGTGTCGTTAGTGATGTTGGGCGTGTGGGTTATAGCTAGCCAGACGGCGTACATGCCAAGCGGAGCGAGTGAGACTGCCGATACCCCTGACGCCACGGTAGATACATCTGAGCCAGAGAGCCGAAGCCTTGCAATGGCTGTGCTTGAAACGCTTGAAGTCAAAGGCCGAGCTGCGAAAACCGGCTATACGCGCACGCAATTTGGCAATGGCTGGCTCAATACCGGTGGCTGCGATACGCGTAACCGCATATTGGCGCGGGATATGAGTGATGCCAAGATAAGTGATGACTGCAAGGTGTTGTCGGGTACGCTGCGCGACCCCTATACGGGTACATCGATACTCTTTAACAGAGGCGCCACTACCAGTGCTTTGGTGCAGATAGATCACGTCGTGGCGCTTAGTAATGCCTGGCAAACGGGCGCCCAAGGCTTAAGCCTAGAAAGGCGAGTGAAACTAGCGAATGATCCGCTAGAGCTATTGGCTGTGGATGGTGGGGCTAACCAAAAGAAGGGTGACGGCGATGCCGCTACCTGGCTGCCGGCCAATAAGGCCTTTCGCTGCCAGTACATTGCACGTCAAATCGCGGTAAAGCAGAAATATAATTTATGGGTAACTCCGCCGGAAAAGCAGGCTATGCAAGGTGTACTGAGCAAATGCCCTGAGCAAGCACTGCCAGCTGAAAAATAAAAACCCACTGGTAGTGGGTGAGAGGCCTGCACCTCCGCGTGTTGCGGAAGTGCAGGCCGGAAGGAGGTCAGAAGCCGCGCGCTTTGCGCAGTTCCTCGATGATGTGGGCGAGATCATCGTCTTCGACTTCTATTGCCTGGAACTCTGGCGTACGTGAGCGAGCGTACAGCTCGTGAGCCGCCAGCAGCCCGATGATGGTGTAGATGCCGAGCCCGACGCCGAACATGACCTTGCCGGCCTTGCTGAGCCGTCGATCAATCAGACCGAAGCTGAGAGTCTTGCCCGTTTTCAGCGAAATGCCGTAGGCGGTACCACCCACGAGAGACTTACCGGCCAGGTTGACCAGTTTCTCGTCCGTAGCGGCCTTCAGTAGACGCGGCAGGCTCAAGATCCATCGCTCAGTGGTGCCGGCTGCGACACCTCCCAGGTATCCGACTGTGGCAGCTGCCGCAGTGGCAGCCTGGCTGACGTGCGATTTGATGTCCATGGGGTTCCCTCCCCTAAAGTAGCAACCAAATCTTGGAAGCTAATATATATATATCATACTAGTATAGAAAAGTCAATACGAAAAAGAAAATCTACTCTGTTGGCGAACGGCGTGACAGAGTGATCAATGATAATACTGCGCGAGGAAACTAGCCTTGAATTTCATGAATTCACCATTTTTGATAGAGGCGCGGATGTCGTCTACCAAGCGCACGATAAAGCGCTCGTTATGGATGGTAGCGAGGGTATTGGCAAGCAGTTCGCCCGAGCGGAAGAGGTGGTGCAGGTAAGCGCTGGTGTAGTGCTGGCAGGTGTAGCAGTCGCATGATTCGTCGAATGGAGTAAAATCGCGCTTAAACTGCGCGCGCTGGATATTGACGCGGCCGTGGCGGGTATAGAGGGCACCGTTACGGCCTACACGGGCCGGCGATACGCAGTCAAAGGTATCGGCACCGTTTTCGATACAAGCAAATATGTCGTCGGGCTCTGATATGCCTAGCATGTGGCGGGGTTTATCCTCTGGCAGCTCTTCGCACATCCAGCCGACGATTTCGCCAATCTTATCCTTTTCTAGCGCGCCACCCAATCCATAGCCGTCAAAATCCATACCGCCTAAGAACTTGGCGCTGCGGCGCCGTAAATCCTCGTAATTTGCGCCCTGGATGACGCCAAATAATGCTTGTGGCGGGCGGTGGCTGCGCTCGGCGTTCAGCCGCTGGTGCTCGGCCAGGCTGCGGACAGCCCAGGGGTGGGTACGCTTTTCCAGTGATTCTACCTGGTAGTTATAATCGTGGTGCAGCGTGGTTAGTTCGTCGAACGCGAAGGTGATATCCGCACCGATACCATGCTGGATTTGCATAGAAAGCTCCGGCGTAAATTTATGTAAGCTGCCGTCAAGGTGCGACTTAAAGCGCACGCCGTCATCATCAATCCAGGCTAGCTTTTCTTTCTTTTTCGTGACGTTTTCTGGGCCGTTGCCGCTCATATCAATCACTTTTTTAAACCCGGCACCCAGGCTCATCACCTGGAACCCGCCGCTATCGGTGAAGGTCGGGCCGCTCCAATTCATAAATGCATGTATGCCGCCGGCTTCGTCGATGATATCGTGCCCGGGGCGCAGGAATAGGTGGTAGGCGTTGGCCAGCACCGCTTGTGCGCCAGTGTCCTTTAGCTGCTCAGGTGTAAGGGCTTTTAACGTCGCCTTAGTGCCGACGGGTATAA
>JBLMYW010000081.1:0-12507 GCA_050258515.1 Acidobacteriota bacterium
CCCTGCATACCGGGAAATACCGCACGGTCAATCAGGGTGGGGATATTCTCGATGGTCTTTTCGGGCGCTTTTAGCGGATTGCCCGCCGTCCCCATGCTCAGTATCAAGCCGCCGCGTGGGCCGCGCAATGTCTTGTGTGTCGTCGTGGTCATCACATGGAAGCCGTAGTCTAATGGATTTTTTGCTACACCACCAGCAATCAGCCCGGCGACGTGGGCCATATCGGCCATGAGTAAGGCCCCTACTTCGTTACCGATGGCAGCGAACTTTTCATAATCCAGCTCGCGCGGGTAGGCGCTGAAGCCCGCCAAAATAATCTTTGGCTTATGCGTTAGGGCAAGTTCACGCAGTTCATCGTAGTCAATCTCGCCGGTACTAGCGTCTTTCATCTTGTAGCGGACGAAGTTATACAGGTGCGCACTGCGCGTGACCGGTGACCCATGCGTCAGGTGCCCGCCATGGCTTAAGTCCATAGCGATGATAGTGTCTCCTGGCTCGCACCAGGCGCTATACACCGCTTCGTTGGCTGGGGCACCACTATGCGGCTGTACATTCGCATGATCGGCGTTAAACAGCTGCTTGGCACGGTCGATTGCCAACTGCTCTACTTGGTCGGTAAATTCTTGACCGCCATAATAACGCCTGCCAGGGTAGCCCTCACTGTATTTATTCGTAAATACACTGCCAAGCGCCGTCAGAACATCTTGGCTCACGTAATTTTCACTAGGTATTAGCTCTAGGCCTTCTTGCTGGCGCTTTGTCTCGCCCGCTATCAACTGTGCAACAATATCATCATTCATATATAATTCCTCGTGTTAGGTTAGTCGGTAGATGGTATGTTGCGGTAGTTAGATCATGGGTATATGATAGCATAAACAACAAATCCTTTCTTTTCTCTTTTCGGGAAAAGAAACAAAAGACACGACCTCTTTTTACCCAAAAAGAGGCAAAAACACTTCTTTTCTTGCGATGAAAAGAAGCAAAAGGATCGCCCGCTCGAGTTATACTTTTTTATCCTCAAAACTCTACCCCCACCCCAAATGGGCCAAAAACAACGACCCCTAAAGCGGATCGGTCAAAAATAATTATCTTAGTTATTGATTTTTGACAGAGTTTTTGGCTAATGCCATTTGGGGAATTGTGCGATTAAAGACTTGGCCACAGAAACCCCTAACAGCAAGTAACCCTCCCTTCTGGAATAGTTCAAAAAACTCTGGCCCGCCGCCTGCAAAATCGATTTTGCGGCGGGCCGACCGCAGGGAGTTGTTTTTTTGACCAGGAGAAAGTGGAGGTGACACCGGAATGAACGCAGTAACCTTTACGGTTCGGGCGTTCTTTTGCTCCTTTTATCGCAAAAAAGGAGGCTTTTTGCATCTTTTTCTAGAAAAAGATGTGGGCTTTTGGTTCTTTTACCAAAAGAAAAGAACATTTACTATATATTGACAATATATCAAATGTGATATAAAATAGAATTATATGGGTACAGCAAAATATTTACACAATATCGGTGCACTAGTACAAGAAACCAGGCAAGCCAGAGGTATGACGCAATCAGAACTAGCCTCGGCTTTAGGCACCAGCCAAAGTGCCGTCAACCGCATAGAAAAGGGCGGGCAGAACATCAGCCTAGAAATGATTGCACGCATTGGCGAAGTACTCTCTAGCGAAATTGTGCGGCTGAACAAATCGGGCAAAACCAACTTTCGTATCAGTGGTGGCAAGCAGCTCCACGGCGAAATAGAAGTAAAAACCAGCAAAAACGCAGCGGTAGGTTTGCTATGCGCCAGTTTGCTAAATAAAGGTAAAACTACCTTACGCCGCGTCGCCCGGATTGAAGAAGTAAACCGCATTATCGAGGTGCTAGAAAGTATCGGCGTAAAGTGCCGCTGGCTACCCGATAACGACCTAGAAATCACGCCGCCAAAACGTTTAAAACTTGACGACATGGATGTGGAAGCCGCCAAACGTACCCGCACGGTGATAATGTTCATTGGGCCTTTGCTGCACCAATATCATGATTTTAAACTGCCATTTGCCGGCGGCTGCAACCTAGGTACCCGCACCGTAGAGCCACATATGGTGGGCCTAGCCCCATTTGGCCTGCAAGTAGAGGCACGCGAAGGCACCGACTACTACCACGCAACCTCGCGTAAAAAGAAGGTGGAACGCGCCATTGTACTTACCGAGCGGGGTGATACGGTTACCGAAAATATCATTATGGCAGCAGCACTGTACGACGGCGAGGTGACCATCCGCAATGCCAGCCCTAACTATATGGTGCAAGATGTCTGCTTTTTCCTGCAAAAACTGGGGGTCAAAATTGACGGTATCGGCACAACGACTCTAAAAATCCACGGTGTAAAATCTATCAATAAAACTGTAGAATATTACCCCAGCGAAGATCCAATCGAAGCCATGAGCTTTGTAGCGGCTGGCGTCGTAACGGGTTCGGAAATTACCGTAAAGCGCGTCCCCATCGAATTTATGGAGCTGGAAATGGCGACCCTAGCCGGGATGGGCCTACACTATACCCAAACCGACGAGTATCCCGCACGCAACGGCCATACTCGGCTGGTGGATATCACTCTCAAAAAGAGCGAGCTGCATGCACCTAAAGATAAAATCCATGCCCTACCCTTCCCTGGTATCAATATGGACAACCTGCCGTTCCTCGGCCTCTGTGCCACTGTAGCTAAAGGGCGCACCCTGATCCACGACTGGAGCTACGAAAACCGCGCTATTTACTTTACCGAGCTCACCAAGCTAAATGCCACTATAGAAATGGTTGACCCACACCGTGTGTACATTAGCGGCCCCACCAAGTGGAAATCAGCCGATATTATCGCGCCGGCTGCGCTCAGGCCCAGCGTCGTAATACTACTCGCAATGCTCGCGGCCCCTGGCAAATCTACCCTGCGCGATGTCTATAGTATTAACCGCGGCTACGAAGATATCGCCAACCGCCTGAATGCCCTTGGCGCCGAAATTGAAACGACGTGGGAATAGTGACAACTCTCCTTACATCTGTTACAATACTCTGGAGTCACAGCAATATATATGGCGGATGTAGCTCAGTTGGTTAGAGCGCTAGATTGTGGCTCTGGAGGCCGTGGGTTCGAGACCCATCATTCGCCCCAAAGTAAAAGACCTAGGTAAATCCTAGGTCTTTTACTTTGCTAAGAGTATGGGTTGTACCGACGCACCTGCGGCTCTTTAAAGCTCTGCCTTGGCGGTGCAACCACAGGTGGGCGTACAGCCACATTGTCACTGGCTGGCCGCTGCGTCACGGTAGGCCGTACGCCATTGCGGTAACTATGTAGCACTCCTGCATGTTTATATCCATTAATATGCTGTCTGTTGTGCTCGATTTGCCGCCGCTGTTCAAAGGACTGCGCATTTGTGGCGCCCATCGTCGAATCATCCCCTACGATCCCGCTGGAGTGGAAGGTGCTACCCTGCTGATTAAAGCGTGAGAATAATCCCATAGCTTTATTGTATCACCTTTAGATGATACAATGGTCAGTGCTTGCGGGTGTCGTATAGCGGTTATTATCCCAGTTTTCCAAACTGGTGATCGGAGTTCGACTCTCCGCACCCGCACCAAAGTAAATGGGTCGAGCCTCGGTTTGGCCCATTTACTTTGGTATAATTAATGAGGTATCTACGCCCCCTTAGCTCAGCTGGGCAGCCTTGAGCGATAGAATTAGCAGAGTCTGCTCTATCCAGCTGTTATAACTAGCTAGTGAAGCGCAGTGATAGCCGTTGTTATGCCCCCGTAGCTCAGCTGGATAGAGCAGAGGACTTCTAAGCCTAAGGTCGAATGTTCGAATCATTCCGGGGGCACCACGAAAAAGCTTGGCCTATATAGGCCAAGCTTTTTCGTGTATCATAGTATAAGCATGACCTGGCAACTTTTTACTTTCATTAGCGTACTCGGGCTTTCGGTATCGGTACTACTGCAACGTACGTTGCTACACAAGCATAAAACCGACCCGTTTGCGTACGCCATTATGTTCCAAGCGATCGTAGGTGTGTTACTGCTTATTCCTGCGCTTATCCATGGATTTACGCTAGCTGGATTAGAGAAGTATATGGTACCTGCAGGTATTTCCGTGCTGTGTTTTGGCGTAGGACATATCTTTTACGCAAAAACACTGCAGCGGGTAGAAGCCTCCAACTTTTCAGTGCTATTTGCTACACAGGCTGTGTGGACGATGGTACTTGGCATCATATTACTCCACGAATCACTGACACTTCTCCAAGTACTGGGCACGGTGCTACTATTCACGAGTGTAGCGATGCTCGCAAAAAACTTGCGCAAAGTATTTGCCGATAGAGGCGTGGTCTACGGGCTAATTACCGGCTTACTGTTCGGTATTGCTGTATACTTTTGGTCGCTTGTCGGACGGTACGTCGATGGTATTTCATGGGCGGCGATCAGCTTTATTGCCACATCATTAGTTGTGTTATTGGTGCGGCCTATTGCCATAACGCAACTACGCCCATTGCTACAGCCTGTCGTATTTAGCAAATTATGGTTGCTGGGTATATTTTACGGCGTCGGTAGCCTTGCCATGCTATTTGCCTACCAGCTAGGTACATTTGCTGTCATATCGCCATTACGCCAAACTAGTATTATCGTTACCGTACTACTAGCCCTTGCTCTTTTGCCTTCAGAGCGCAGCCGCATCGGCCGTAAATTACTCGCCGCCCTTATTTGCACCATTGGCGTCGTATTAATTATTGTATAATCATGGTATATAAGCTGCTTACCTAGCAAGGAGGAACCGCTATGGCAATCAATCTAGCATTCTTTATTGGTGATAACGACGCAGCATTCGGCCTATTTGCCGGCTTTGCGACCGGCCTTGGATTTGTCAGCCTAGCCCTCGGCGTAAATTATCTATTTGAGGGTAAGCCGCTTAAGCTATGGCTCATCAACGCTGGCTACAATACAGTTGTCTTTTCGGTCATGGGATTGATTATCGGCGCGCTATAAAAATAGCCTATAATAAAATCGCCACGTTACTGTGGCGATTTTATTATAGAAGTTGCTTTTTCTTCTTCTCTGCCTTCAGCTTCTTGCGGCGAGCACGCTTGATATCAGCGCCGTGCCAAGCTCGGTGTTTAGCCATTTATGATCTCCTTTTTTGACTTTACGCCCATTGTAGCACAATATCTGCCTATTGTCATCTGTTTGCTATTGACAAAATATCAATAATTTGCTATAATGAGAAGATGGAGCCATGCAGAACGCCTGCATACACTCACCGAAAGGAGCTCCAAAATGGCCAAGACGACCGTCGCCGAAGAAATCGCCGCGCGGCAGGCTGCCGGCGAGCGGATCCGGGAGATCGAGATCCGCCTGCCCGAGCAACCCATGCCGGCCGCTCCCTACCAAGGGGTGGCCATCGTGAAGATGCGGTAGGGCCCCAGGGCGACCGGGGAGTCAACATTTGTCAACCCCGGGGTCGCCCTTTCACTTTATGCCTGCTTCTCTACAGCTCCGGCAATTGCCTGCGCTTGCTCTGCGGTAGCGAATATCTGCGCGACCTGCTCGCCGGTAATCTGTATGGTGTCGCCTGGATTTACCTTGCCAGCTAGCATTTGTTTGGCCACAGTGTTTTCTACTGCCTTTTGCACCACGCGGCGCATCGGCCTAGCGCCGAGGCGCGGGTCGTAGCCTTTATCTACCAAAATCTGCTTAGCCTCGTCGTCCACTTCCACCGATACCTTTTGCGGCTCTAGGGTTTTATTCACGCTCGCCAGAATCAGGTCGAGCACTTGTATCAGCTCCTCTTTCTTGAACGGCCTAAACACCACTATTTCGTCAAAACGGTTCAGGAATTCCGGGCGGAACTGATTGGTATTTATCAGCTCGTCGATAAACTGCGGCTCAAACTGCGCTACCTCGTAGCCGCGCTCGATGTATTCGCGGATTCTATCGGCCCCGGCGTTGCTGGTAGCGATGACGATGGCATCACGGAAGCTGACTTCACGGTTACGCACGTCGCGCAAAATGCCTTCATCTAACAGCTGCAGCAAGGTAGTTAGTACTTCTGGTGCCGCTTTCTCGATTTCATCCAGCAACACCACACTGAATGGCTGCTTCATCACTTGTGCCGTTAGGCTGGTCGGATCCTCGGCGCCATCGGCAATCAAGCGCGTTACGTCTTCGGGCCGCACATACTCGTTGAGGTCTATGCGGATCATCTTGCCTTCGCCACCAAAGTAGACGTCGGCTAGCGCCTTAGATAATTCGGTTTTACCCACGCCCGTTGGGCCCAGAAAGAGGAACGTGCCAATAGGGCGATTCTGATTACGTACGCCTGCGCGCGCGCGTCGCAGCGCGTCGCTTACCACGCTCACCGCTCGGGTTTGATTCACCATGCGCTGGTGAATCAAATCTTCCATATTTAGTAGCCGCTCACGGTCGGCTGCATCGGTAGCCACGCTGATTTTGACATCCAGCGTTTTTTCGATTGCTTGTTGCACCGAGTTCATCGTCACCAGGCCTGATTCGCTAAACCCGGCCGCGCTCTCAAGCAGTTTCACGGCCTTACCCGGCATTACCAGCTCGTGCACATAGCGATCGCCCAAGCGGTAGGCCTCTAAGAGCGCTTGGTACATGTAGGTGACACTGCGCTTGATCTCGGTATGTATCAGTTGCTCCTGCATAATTACCAAGGTTTCCTCTTGGCCGGCCGGCGCTACATTAATACGATTCAGCGCGTTCACTAGCCCCGGGTTGCGCTGGCCAATTTGCAGGTAGCGCTGCTCATCCATGCTCAGTATCACGCGCAAATTACCGGCCTCCAGTATCGGCTGCAGTACATTGGATAGATCAACCGCACCCACACCTTCCTCGAAAAACAGCTGGGCATTATCGAGGCAAATAATAATATTTTTTGCTCGGTAGGCCTCGTTAAGCACCTGCATGATGAGGTTTTCCAGCTCGCCGCGCCCTGGAGCCGCAGCGATGAGCGCCGCCGAATCCAGTATGAATACTTGGCGGAATTTTAAGCTGTCAGGAATGGGCGACGATGCGTCAAGCAGTCGCTCGGCAAACGAGTGGATGATCGTGGTTTTGCCAGCCCCGGCCGCCCCCACCAGCACGGCATTTTGCCGCCCGCCCGTAGCAAAGGTATCGATCAGCTGGTTAATGGCATCGATATGCGATCCTACATCGACCGTCAGCAAGCTGCCGCCCCGCCCGATCTGCTCGCTGATATTTTGGCCGAAGCGTTCTAGCAGCGGGATCCAGCCAAACGACCAGTCCCGGGCAATACCACCGGTACGGCGCGGCTTGGTGTGCCGGTCGATCAGCTCTAGAAGGTGCGCCTGCCACTGCACACCCTTATCCATATCTTCATCGCTTAGGTGTATCTGGGCAATGATTGACTCGTACCCAACGAAGCTACGCACAATTGCCACCGCCAGCACACTGCCGGTAATTTGGCTCAGGCCGTTTTTCGCGCGGATTTCATCGGCAAGTTGCCACAGCTCAGGCGTACGGCCGCCGTCTGTACTGGCCAGCTGTGTCAGCAGCGAAGGGGTGAGGCCAAGCCGCGCACCCATGAACTGCCCCGAGCCAGAGCGCCCAGCAGCAGCCGCAATATCTGCTGGCGTAGGGTTAGCCGGCAGCAAGCCCAGTACATCACCCGCGACAAGGGCATCGAGCCCCTGCCCTTTGGCATTCGGCAGCGGCACTAAATGATGCTTGTAGTATGCATGCAGCATACCCGCCGGCACCGCCAGCGCAAGTGCCAGCCAGCCTAATGCATCGCCCATACCAGCAATTAAGCCTACGCCAAGCAGTGCTAACAGCCCTGCGATCCACGGTAGCGCGCTGGCCACCATGCCTTTTATGCGGGCACCGAATCGCGCCTCGCTGGCACGGATAGAATGGTGGTTGTACGTTAGATCTGCCATGGCACCCACCCACTAATAGCAAAGATGACAAATACTACTGGGAGCACTGGTATAAGCGGCCAAACGACAATACGCAGTAACCCCAAAAAGCAAGAAATAAGTAGCGTAATGGTGCCGACAATGATTACGATAGTACGCACTACAGCGCCGATCACGCGCGAAATGAGATTATCCAGCATAGCCCGCAGTTGCACGCCAATCGGCCCACGCACACCACCCGCCGATATCTGGCGAAATGGCGAAAAGAGGGTGCGTAGTAGCAGGTCGAGTGAAAAGTAGTCATAAATACTAGCCAGCCCGCCGCGCACGACCGAAATACAGCGCACCCACCCGGCACCATACCACCACGAGAACAAGCCCACGATAAACATAAGTATATTGTAGCATAGTCTGCCTCTGGAGTGCCCAGGTGCTAACTACTCCAAATACTTGTCAGGTAGGTATTGTCTGGCTCGGGGCCAGCAATAGCGTCAAATTGTGTCGGCGTCATACTGCTCCAATCAGCATGGATCCACGAGCCGTTGGCGATGGCGTTACCTACGCCTGGGTTAGTACGAGTATTCGTAACGGTATTCCACTGTGTGGAGTGAAGTGTGCCCATAAGATACGAATCATTAGCAAACCATGGTCCGGGCTCCCCGGGGCCGTTAATCGCCTGCCCGCCCCCGCCAGTGGTATCGGGTGGCAGTGCGTAGCGCACCTGCACACCGAGCGCCTGGCTCACAAGCATCGTGTGGTCAAGCGTCACAAATGCCTCACCGAGGTGCGGATCGCTATTATCGTACCCACCGCCCTGTAGCGCACAGTTGTTAGAGCCAAAGAACAAGCAGTCGCGCAACGTGAGACCGCGGTAGTAGCCATCGCCAAACATCTGTAGCGTATCCAGGTGAGACGACGAGCCGACTGGGCGGAATAGTGGCGCCAGGTAGCAGCCTTCCCAGGTACACTGGCGTATCTGATTGCCATTGGCTGCCCTATACTGGCACGAGTCTTCTTCATCGGCACGAGAGTTGAGCATTGCCACTTCGTAGATGTTACAGTTTGTGACATTCATAGTATCAGCATAGGTTTTTAAGCCTCTGTTCAGTCTGGTGTGTGCTAGATTGAAGTTACCGCAATCACGCAGCATCCAGCTTTCGCCCACGAAGCGTGCGAAGGTAACGCCGCGAACATTTTGGAATTTATGATTCCCAGTGACAACCGTGCCATAGCCATCGCGTGGTACTACCAGTACTTTTGTTGTCCAGGCGTCGCTCCCGACATTTTGTACCGCAGCAGTGCCTGTAGAGCTTGTTGTCTCTAGGCTACCTACTAGCGAGCCTGGCGCCACACGAATTATCGTACCCTGTGATGCCTGCAAGTTACTGATAGCCGCAATAGCCGCCTGGATAGCCGACCATGAGCACGCAACATCGATTACATTGGTGTGCCCCGTGCGAGGTGTATCGCTTGGCCAGTGTGTGCCGTTTGGCCCAAACGAGCGCTCGACAGCTGGCGGCGGAATCACAACTGGCGGCTCACCTGTCGTATACACTGTCGTCGATACTCCCAGTGCACTCGTGGCATAGGCGCGGTCTATAGGGTAGCTTGCTCCTATGCCATTGGTGATATACGCGCCAGTGATCGGCGTGTCGACTGATGATATGGTGGTCGTAATTTCGCCCGGTTCGGGATCTGGATCTGGGTCTTCATCATCGGCGGAAGTCCCCTGTATCACCCACATCATTGACCGTGCGTTGCGGGCCGTTGTCCAGGATCGTGTCGATGAAGGCATGGCACCACTTGCTGTATAGGCATGTACGGCTACCGATAAGCGATCGGTAGTTGTATCACCCGGAACTGTCGCAAAGCCACTATCCCAGTCCACTCCCCAGCCATTCGACTGACCGATTAATCCCACGGCGGCGATCGCAATCGTATTGGTATGCGTGGTCGCGCTAGCTGGCCCTGCCGCTATAGAGGTAACCGAGCTCGCAGACGCTGCCGCCCCTTGCGTAGGCAGCGGTGCATTACCATTAAACGCTAGTAGCACGACCTTCGCATACGGACGCGCAGCAGTAAGCGTAAGGCTGAACGAATTAGTGCTACTGTCGCCTGGCAACACAAATGCCGCCAAGCATAATGCGCTACCATTGTTACCCGAGCCAGTCAGTGGTGATGCCCCCCAGCTTGTGCTACTTATCGTGGCCATGGTGCCGTCAAATTCTACCACCGCTACCAGCGTATGTGTGGCGTCTAAGGGCGTCGATTCGTCAAAGGCGACCGAGATAGTACTAGAGCTTGTCGCGACAGCTGTCTTTAAGCGCTTCCAGATTGCCATATTAGCCTACCTGAATAATAAGCGTATTAGCTGGCAGTGTATTTGCCGACTCGGCTGTGGCATACTCTGCAGCGGTCATCTGGATGATTTGCGTATATGCTGGCGATGTCACGAGGTCCGGTTTGCCTGTAATACCCGCCCAAGTAGTCGTTCCGGCAGGACCCGATGCACCGGATGGTCCGGTAGCGCCTGTTGCGCCAACGCTACCAGTGCCACCAGCGGCGCCTGATGGACCGGTAGCACCAACAGCCCCAGGAGCACCAGAGGGGCCAGTGGGCCCCACGATACCTTGTGCGCCCGAAGCTCCAGAAGGACCAGTAGTACCAGGAACGCCTTGGGCTCCCGGGGTACCAGATGGCCCTTGCGGGCCTGTTGGCCCAGTGGCACCTTGTTGGCCAGCGATGGCAGTGACTTGGGATTGGAGGGTTTGATCTAGGTTGGCGGTGGTGATGATGTTAGGTTTTAAAGTACCGTCGGTGTTATGGGCAGCGGAGAGGTAGTCGTTGAGGATATCTCCCCAGTTACCTATATCTCCTCCGGGTTGGGGTAAGCGTGGCATAAGTGTAATGACTCCTGCATAGATAGATATGCTTGTGGTTAATTTACTTTTATGGTACCACCCCGAAGGTTTTTGTCAAGGAATAAAGTGCGTTATACTGTGTAGATAGATGCGACAAACAGTTACTACGATACTAGGTAAAGGTGTCCGCAAGCTAGCACAGGCTCGCGGCGGGGGGTCGGCGCTACCCGGACTGTTTGTTGAAAAGATTGATCCTAATTTTATCAAGCGCACACTGGCCGACTTGCCCCACGGTATTGTGCTCATTAGCGGCACCAACGGCAAAACAACCACCACCAAGATGGTAGTGGAACTGCTAGAGGGTCAAGGCTTGAAAGTATTCACCAATCGCACCGGGAGTAATTTTACCCGCGGCGTGGCAGCGGCATTGCTGGGTGAAGTGGATGTAAAAGGCAAGTTGGACGCCGACATTGCCGTACTAGAGCTCGACGAAGCCCATGCCGTGCATTTTGTCCGTGCCATTCCGCCCACCTACAGCTTGCTGCTAAACGTCATGCGCGACCAGCTAGATCGTTTTGGTGAGATCGATAAAACTGCTGCTTTGCTACACACTATTGCTGTTACTACTACCGCTGGCGTGGTGATAAACCGCGATGATCCACGGCTGGCGACAGAGAATTTTTTGCGCGATATCAACACGCCCGTAACGAGCTTTAGCGTGACGCCAAAACTGCGCAGCCTCTTTCCTTCTGACGATGCGATGCGTGGGTCTGGCGACAATCCCAAAAGTACGATTGTCCACCAAGATAATACTCGTTTGGAATCGATCGAGGGGCAGCATGCTACCATTACATTTGCCGGCCGCACCCACAAGACCGAGCTAAAGCTAAAGGGTATTTATAACGTGCAAAATGCCGTAGGCGCGGTAGCCTTGGTGCGCATGATTATGGGGAACGAGCTTGACGAGACCCAAATGATGGGCAGCCTAGCCAACGTCACCCCGGCATTTGGCCGCGGCGAAACGCTAACGGTAGACGGCTTGCCCTGTGAGCTGGTGCTAGTAAAAAACCCCAGTGGCTTTCGCCTGAGCCTGAAAAGCTTTGACCCCAGCGGCTACGCCACTATGATTGCCATCAACGATAATTACGCCGATGGCCGTGACATGAGCTGGCTATGGGATGTAGATTTTGACAGCCTACGCGCTGAGGGAGTGGCGATGATAACGGGCGTACGTGCCTACGATATGGCTTTGCGCATGCAATATGAAGAGGTAGAGGTAAGTACGGTTGAGCCTGATATCAAGCAGGCGTTGGAACAATTTATTTCGGGCGGGAGCGACAAGCCAAAGCGCATCTACTGCACCTATACCGCCATGCTGACCCTGCGCCGCGAACTTGCCAAACGGACAAATGTGGAGACGGTACGATGAATGACAATGTAATCAATCTGTTGCAGCTCTACCCGCGCGACATGAATATTTACGGCGACTGGGGCAATACATTAGTACTAAAACGCCGGCTAGAGTGGCACGGCTACCAAGTAAACCTGCTGGAATACAATCCGGGTGATACGTTCCCTGGCGATGTTGATTTAATCGTCGGCGGCGGCGGGCAGGATAGCGGGCAGACCAAAATTGGCGCGGATTTACTGAAAATCGGGCCTAAGCTACAGCATCTCGCCGATAGCGGTGTGCCGATGCTGCTGATTTGCGGGCTATACCAGCAATTTGGCCACT
>JBLMYW010000082.1:0-5986 GCA_050258515.1 Acidobacteriota bacterium
CAGCGGTGATGACGCCGGCGCCCTTCTTTTCAATGCGGAGTTCGACTGGTTCGTCGCTTTCAACGCGGAGGTTTACACCTTTGAGGTTAAGTGTGATGTCAACGACATCTTCTTGGATACCGGCAACGGTGGTAAACTCGTGGGTTGCGCCTTCGATACGGAATGCGACGACTGCGCCACCACGAATGCTTGAAAGCAGTACACGGCGAAGGCTGTTGCCAAGCGTATTGCCGTAGCCAGCGTGTAGTGGCTCGATAACGAAGGTGCTAGAGGTAGCATCGTTATCGACTACCTTAGCGAGAGCTGGATTGTGAATTACTTTAGACATTTATATATCTCCTTACCCTTTTTAGCGTGAGTAGTACTCAACAATTAGCTGCTCATTAATATCGGCTTCGGCTTCTTCGCGCTTTGGAAGGCCGGTTACTTCTATCTTCAGTTTCTTCACATCACCCTTTAGCCAGCTAAGCGGGCCCTGGGCGGTGTTGCCGAATACTTCGTTGATAGCGGTGAAATAGCCAGATTTAACACTCTTTGGACGTACGGTAATAACATCGCCGGCTTTTACGCGGATTGACGGGATGTCAACGCGGCGGCCATTGAGTTCGAAGTGGCCGTGGCTTACCAGCTGGCGAGCGCCACGACGGCTGGTTGCAAAGCCAGCGCGGTAAACGGTGTTGTCGAGGCGAAGCTCGAGGAACTGTAGTAGGTTTTCGCCGCTTAGTCCTGGCTTACGGGTTGCCTCGTTCATTAGCTTGGCGAATTGCTTTTCTAAGAGGCCGTACATACGGCGAACTTTTTGCTTTTCGCGGAGCTGGGTAGCGTACATGCTTTGCTTGCCCTGGCGGCCCTGGCCGTGCTGGCCTGGGATACCGCTCTTGCGTGCAAGTACCTTGTGTGCTTTTGGATGCAAGGCAACACCTTCGCGGCGGCTCTGCTTCACAATTGGGGAAGTATCACGTGCCATAGGTTAAGCCCTCCGTGCCTTACGTGGACGGACGCCACCGTGAGGTACGCCAGTCACATCTTTAATACTGTTGACGGCAATATCAAAATTGCTCATCGCGCGAATCGCCGCATCGCGGCCTAGGCCAACGCCCTTGACGAATACATCAACGGTCTTTACACCGTAGCTTGATTTAGCGATTTCGCTGGCTTTTTCGGCAGCGATTTGGGCAGCGTATGCTGTGCCCTTTTTGCTACCGCGGAAGCCGCATGCACCAGCACTTGAGGCGGCTAGTACGTTACCTTTAGTGTCGGCGAACGTAATAATTGTGTTATTGAACGTTGCCTGAATGTGCAGCTGACCAGCGGGGACTGATCGGCGCTGCTTCTTCTTGGTTGAAGTAGATTTAGCTTCTGCCATTTCTCAAGTCCTTTCCTAGGTCTTACTTGCTGCTTTAGGTTGTGCGCCACCAACCGCGACTGACTTACCCTTACGAGTTCGTGCATTCGTTCGGGTTCGTTGTCCACGTACTGGTAGTCCTGCCTTGTGGCGTAGACCACGGTAGGCGTTGACATCTTTGAGGCGTTTGATATTGTTTGCGACCAGGCGTCCGAGATCACCTTCAGTGACATAATCGTTGTCGATGATGTCGCGAAGTTTCTGTTCTTCAGCCTCGGTGAGATCTTTCACGCGAGTGGTCGGCTCAATTTTTGCCGCCGCAAGGATGTCTCGTGAGTGCTTAGGCCCTATACCATATATGTAGGTAAGAGCGATCTGCACTTGCTTCTCTGCGGGGATTACAATCCCAGAGATTCGAGCCATGCTTAACCCTGCCTTTGCTTATTCTTAGGTTTTTTCTTGTTGATGACACGGAGGCGCCCTTTACGGCGGACCAGCTGATCATCAGGGCTGATCTTCTTGACACTCGCACGAACTTTCATGAGCGATCAAACTCCTACAGGAAAAACCTGTTACTTACTGAACACCGGTGATATCGGGCCGGAGTCCTTTGTTATTAATCTCGTGCGCGGAAGACGATTCTGCCCTTCGTAAGATCGTAAGGGGTCAACTCTACTTCCACGGTATCGCCTGGAACCAAACGGATATAATGCTTGCGCATCTTGCCGCTGATATGGGCGATAATACTTAGGCCATTCTCCAGTTCCACCTTAAACTGAGTATTAGGCAGTGCTTCCACTACCTTACCTTTCAGTTTAATTACTTCCTTTTGACTCGCCATAGATATACAAGAGTACATTATAGGGCAAGTGACGGTAAAAGTAAACCCTTTACCAGAGAAAATACTGAGGAATGTTTCCTCCAGAATTTTTGGCTGCTTTTATTGTAACGTACCTGGCCGACAAGTCAACAAGCGTCGGCTATGAGTTGCCCAACGTGTGGCCGCAATACATACAGCCGCTGAATCCACCGCCACTCCGGTGTGGGCTCGACTGGCCACATGAAAAGCAGATATAGGTGTGTCCCATGTTTGCCTCATTTTGCACCATGCCAGGCATGGCTGCCCTATCAGCAGGTGATGGTAATACTAGGGGTAGGCTGGGTACCTCAAGTATAATTGCCGTCATATCATCCGGCTTAGCACGAAGGTGCTCCTCGTTGCGACTGCGCTCCAGGGCTTTTTGGATCAGTTCACGCGTAGTAGCGCATTGACCGATTTCATCTCGGGTTAGATTGTCGCTTATACCATCAGTAACAAGCAGTACTCTATCGCCAGGTCGCAAAGGCTGAGTATCAGCATTAACGCGTAATGTATTATTTGCGCCGTCAAGACAATTACTTATATAATTGCGCGATCTTGCCGCTAGGCGGTTCAAATCGTTGGCTTCGTCAAAATACTCTTCAGGGTCGGCAAACGTTTCCAAAAAATCTTGTACTTGGCGTCGTGATGGCTGTGTCTCGTCATCAGAAGAACGTGGCGGAGTATAGTCATCGAGCGTAGAATACAGTACCTCTCCGTTACGGATAATATACACCCGACTATCTCCAGCCCATGCTATTGCAGCATACGGTTGCCCTGTTTCGGGATGGGTGTGTAAACTAGCGAGGGCAGCGGTGGTGGCGATACTACGATAGTTACCGCCGGCTTCGCGTGCTACGCCATCATTGGCAAAGCGTACAGCCGTTCGAAGCGTTTCTGCGCTGACTTCAGGCACGGCAGAATGTTCCACTGTCTCCTCTAGGAACGTCCTAGCTACATCGGCTGCTACCCACGACGCTCGCTCTGATCCCGGGTGGCCGCCAAGTCCATCAAAGACGCCGGCTACCTGTGCACCATTACGTTGTAGGGTGAAGTAGGCATCTTCATTCCGCCAAGCATGTTTTTCGCTTGGGATTGACGATGTATCAATTGGTGGAGTTTCCTGTTCTAGAGTTGATTCGTGACCAGTTGAAACTATAATCGTTGGCTGTTCTTCACGTAATGTCGCAACAAAACTTGCTAGCTCGCCAAGCCTGGCTAGGGTTATGAGGTCACGCTCGGTTTTACGCAGCTCTTTCGTGTAAGGAACCCCAGCTCGTTGGCACAGCAATTCTAGCGCTGAGGCGGGTGGAGTGTATTCTTCTGTTGCCATAGTCCTCCTTTGCTAACGTAGCAAACACACTATTTGTAATCATCGTAGGTAACCATCAGCGCACGCGAATTGATCTGGCGCAAAGTCTCGAGCCCTACGGTCACCACGATCAAGAGGCCCGTACCACCGATAGATATATTGGCAGCATTAACACCTAATTGTGCAAATACATAATCTACTACAAATGGCATGACGGCGATAAGGCCAAGTGCGAGCGAGCCGAATAAGATAAGACGATTGACTGTCGTTTGCAAGTAGCGTTCGGTCTGTAGCCCCGGACGCACACCCTCTATAAAGCCGCCTTGCTTTTGTAGATTCTCAGCAATTTCGCTGCTATTAAACACAATACCGGTGTAAAAATACGTGAAAGCAATCACTAAGAAGAAGTATGCCAGCGGGTACACAAGTACGCCCCAGTCCCCGGTAGTAAAGCTGGTGGCTGTTGGTGCCTGGAACCATTTCACAAGGTTTTCAGCAACCGCTTGGTTGGCATCCGGCATAGCTTTCATTACCTGGCCAACGAAGGCTGGTAAGCTAAGAAACGCTACGGCAAAGATGACAGGAATCACGCCCGCGGCAATAAGTTTAACCGGTAAAATACTTTTCACACCACCATAGCTAGTATTGCCACCCACACGCTTGGCATAATTGATGGTGATAATGCGCTGAGCCTCATTGATTTTGACAAGCAGATATAGCGCCACAAGCCCGATGATACTGATACTCAGCGTTACCCAGAATGTCGTTGGATCAACTGGCAAATTAAACCAGCCGAATACACTTAGGCTACCGTTGGCAGTATTGAACAGTGAGTTGATAAGGGTGCCAAACATATTCGGCAGCTGGCTGACAATGCCGGCAAAGATCACTAGTGAAATACCGTTACCGATACCCTGCTCGGTGATCAGTTCGCCTATCCACATTAGTAGCACCGCACCAGCGGTCATAGCCGTCACGGCGATTACCCAATCAATAGGGTTCATGGTCGCCGTACCGGCAGTACTACCCTCTAGTACTGATTGGCGTAGGATATAGATGAACGCAATTGACTGCACGATGGCGAGCGGTACGGTAATCATACGTGTCCACTGTTGTATTTTACGGCGGCCGGATTCACCATCTTTATGCAGCTCTTCCAGCTTCGGGATGGCTTTTGTAAGCAGCTGAGTGATAATACTGGCCGTAATGAACGGGCTCATTCCCACCAGCATGATGCTGATTTGCGCTAATGCGCCACCACTCATGAGGTTCAAGAAGCCGCCAAAATCGCTGCTGCTAACAATAGTATTGATAATATTACGCAGCTCGGTAGGGTCGGCTAGTGGCACTGGAATGTGCGAAAGAAAGCGATAAGCGATGAGCAGGCCAAGGACAATTCCTAGGCGCTTTTGCATATCACGGTTTTTAAGTGAGCGGAGAACGGTTCGCCAATTCATATCTGTCAGTTACTTCCCTATTTATCAGTCGATTTAATTCTAGTCCATTATACCATACAGCCACCCATCCCTACATAGAGATGGGTGGCTGCTTTTGGCAAGGTAGGTATGGTGCCTTAGGCTGCTAACGGTAGCTCGCTAGTTTGCCTGTTGGCCTGCGAAGCTCGGTTTTGCTGGAGCGCGCGCAGGGCGGCGCCAGCAAACACATCATAAACGGTTACAAAATGGGTGGTTTCGTAAAGGGGAACACCATTAAATAGCATGGTTTGGTGGAGGTGGGCTCTAATCTCATCGTCATGCTCTGAATAGCGCGCGCTAGGGTCAAGGCCAAGTCCACGCGTATATCCCATAGACACAATTCTATCCAAGTGGCTAGTCAGCGCATCGTCCTCGATATACCCAGGTCGTTTGCTCGCCCGCTCGATCAACTCTGGTGCAGAGCCATCTATTAAATCCTCGTCTGTTACCGACTCCAGGGCGGTAATCTCGATTTTTTCGCTCTTAGTGTTTGCAATACGTTCTTTCATAGTACTCCCATTGTTACGCCATAGAGTATACTCTGGCTATGTCGTTTTGTCTATGATATATCTCGAATGTAGACGAAAACACCCCGCCTCCCCATGTACGGGAGACGAGGTGTCTCGACCGGGCTGGGGTGGCGGGGTTAGCCGATGAGCGTTACGGCCTGCCATCTGCCATCGACAGTCACCGCCATCGGCGTGTTGTCCTGCATCTTCACTGGCCGCAGCCAAGGCTTGGGGTCGTCCTGCAGGTCGGGCGGGACGAGGAATTCGTAGGGGCGCCAGTTGAACCCCGTACGGATCCAGATAATCCCCTTTTCAACTCGGGTCATCAGCAAATCGTTGTGTTCCATCACTGCTCCTTCGGAACAATCGTACGTACCCGGGCGGTGCGTACTCTATCTCTTGATTATAGCACAGAATGATTAAAAAAGCAATAGCAAACACCCCAGCATCACTGCCGGGGTGGTATGCTAATAGCGAAGTAGGCTA
>JBLMYW010000083.1:0-8452 GCA_050258515.1 Acidobacteriota bacterium
ACACGCGAGCAACTACTAAAGTTGGCACCCGAACAAGCGGCTAGTAGCGTGAAGGTGCCAAAGGTACTATAACTATGAAGATTGCTGATTTTGTAGCACAGGTGAAAAGTGGGCAGAAGACGGCCAGAGCTTTTGCCGAAGAGGCATTAGCCAAAGCGCGCGAGGCTGAAGAGTATCATGCTTTGCTTGCACTTACCGAAGAACGCGCTCTGCAGCGTGCTGATGAGATTGACGCGAAAGTACGTGAAGGCCAAGATGCTGGCAAGCTTGCCGGTGTGCCATTTGTGGTAAAAGATAACTACTTGGCATTCGGCGCGCCGTCGACTGCGGCCAGTAAAATACTAGAGAATTTTGATGCGCCGATTCAAGCGACCGTCGTAGAGAAACTCGAAGCGGAAGGGGCAATCTGCATTGGCAAATCAAACCTGGACGCATTCGCGCACGGCGGCTCTACCGAAAACTCGGCATTTGGCGTCACGCACAATGCTATCGATACAACCAAAGTTGCTGGCGGCTCAAGTGGCGGCTCGGCCGTCATTACGGCGCTAGATGTGGTGCCGTTTGCACTGGGCAGCGACACGGGCGGCTCGATCCGCCAGCCAGCCAGCTTTAACGGCGTATTTGGCATGAAGCCTACCTACGGCATGAGCAGCCGCTACGGCGTGGTGGCAATGGCTAGCAGTACCGATGTGATGGGTTGTTTTGCTAAAACTGCCGAGGATATCGCGCTGGTAGAAAGCGTGATTGCTGGGCAAGACCCGAAGGATATGACCACGCTGCCAGACTATTTTGAGCCGACAGTTGAAGTCCGCCAGGGCTTAAAAATCGGCCTCATCAAGGAAACGATGACCGATGATGTAGATGCGGAAGTGCGCGCGTGCACGGGCGCATATGCCGAAAAGCTGCGTGCGCTCGGCCATACGGTAGAGGAAGTCAGTATGCCAAGCGTAAAATACGCCCTAGCTATTTATTACATTGTGGTACCTGCTGAACTTTCCAGTAACCTGGCACGCTACGATGGTATCCGCTATGGCCGACGAGCCGAAGGTGTAAAAACGCTTGCCGAGCTATACGGTCGCAGCCGGGCCGAAGGCTTTGTGACCGAAAACAAACGACGAATTATGATTGGCAGCTATGTACTAAGCAGCGGATTTTTTGATGCTTACTATTTACAGGCTCAGAAGGCTCGGACGGTGCTTATACGAGAATTTAATGAGCTATTCAAAGCCTACGATTACTTACTGACGCCAACCGCCCCGACGCCAGCCTTTGGGATCGGTGAAAATAGCGAAGACCCCGTAAAAATGTACCTTTCAGACGTGATGACCGTACCGGCAAGCTTGGCTGGCATACCAGCAATTAGTGCGCCGGCCGGTACGAGCAACAGCGGCCTGCCGATTGGGGTGCAAATCATTGGCCCTAGCCGCTCTGACGCTGGTGTTATTGCGCTGGCTGGCCAGGTGGAGGTAAGCCATGGATAGCAATCCAGCAGGGATATTTATACTAGTCGCCGTACTCATTGCTGCAGTGGTGGGGGTAGTGTACCTGCTTATTACCTCGAAGCACGGCTCGCAGCTGAACGTGCAACGCTACCAAACCAAGTGGCTAGAAATAGAAAACAGCGTAACGCGCGATAACGCCGCCAGCTGGCAGCTAGCCATCATGAACGCCGATAAATTGCTTGACCAGGCCTTGCGCGAGCGCCGCTTTAGGGGCCAAACCATGGGCGAACGCATGAAAAGCGCCCAAAAAACATGGAAAAACGCCAATCATGTATGGGGTGCACACAAAATCCGCAACCAGCTAGCGCATGAGGTAAACGCGAACGTTACCTACGACATTACATTGCGTAGCCTCAGCGCCTTTAAGCAAGGGTTGAAAGATTTAGGAGCGATATAATGACAGACGAGATTCTAGCTAAATACGACATGACGATCGGTATAGAGTGTCACGTACAGCTGGCAACGAATACCAAATTGTTCAGCCCGGCCGATAACGACGCCCGTGACGCCGAACCGAACAGCAAAGTGCATTCTATTGATTTTGGCTTGCCCGGTATGCTGCCGGTGCTTAATCGCCATGCGGTTGACCTGGCTATCCGTGCCGGTAAAGCATTAAACGCACCGATTGCAAAAGTGAGCCGTTTTGACCGCAAGCACTACTTTTACCCAGATTTACCTAATGGCTACCAGATCACCCAAATGTACCAGCCAATCATCCTAGAAGGCTTTGTAGATACCGTGCTAGAGGATGGCAGCGAGCACAAGGTGCGCATTCACCACGCACACATGGAAACAGATGCAGGTAAGCTAACCCACTACGGTGATTACTCGCTGGTAGACCTCAACCGTGCCGGTACGCCGCTGATTGAAATTGTATCCGAGGCTGATATACACTCGCCCGCTGAAGCCCGCGCGTACGCGACCGAGCTGCACCGCCTGATGACCTACGCCGGCGTAACGCACGGTGACTTGTACCATGGCAACATGCGCTTTGACGTCAATATATCGGTGGCGCCAAAAGGTGCTACGGAGCTTGGCAAGCGCGCCGAGGTAAAAAACCTGAATAGCTTCCGCAGTGTTGAGCGTGCTGCCGAATACGAATTCCGCCGCCAGGTAGAACTGGTAGAAAAGGGCGAGCGCGTAGTGCAGGAAACCCGTGGCTGGAACGATGACAAAGGCATTACCACTAGCCAGCGTTCTAAAGAAGATGCGCAGGATTATCGCTACATGCCAGATGCTGATATTCCGCCGATTGTACTAACGGATGAAGAAATTGCGGCCATTCAGGCCGACATGCCAATGTTGCCTGGTGAGCTTCGTGCTATCTTAAAGGGCGCTGGGCTGGACTATGCTCTTCGCGAAACCGCGCTTAATATTGCCGAGCCGTGGGTGCGCGACTTTTTGGTACAGATTGCCGCCGGTACTGAGGGGGATATCCGTCGTCGTATCCTGAATTGGCTGATAATTGACGTGCAGGGGCGCGTAAGCGCCGGTGATGATAGCTGGGAGGGTAAGCAACTGCTGCCCGAGCACCTTATAAATCTTGCTGAAATGGCCGAAAAGGGCGAAATCAGCAGCAACTCGGCCGTGACCGTGCTGCAAGAAATGCTGGTAAGCGGCGACGACCCGCGCATGATCGCCGAAGGCAAGAACTTGCTGCAGGTAAGCGATGAAGGCGCGATCGCGGCTATCGTAGATGAAGTGCTGGCTGACCCCGCAAGCGCTCCAAGTATTGCTGATATTAAAGCAGGAAAAGAAAAAGCCATCGGCTACCTTGTCGGTCAAATCATGAAAAAATCCCGCGGCCAGGCGAACCCTGCACTAGCTCAAAAGCTCATCCGCGATAGGCTGGTGTAACATGGCAAAAGTCATCATTGTTAACGGCGCGCCAGGCTCAGGTAAAACAACGCTTGTAAAAAAACTTGCTAGCGACCTAAAAATTGGTTATATAACTAAAGATCAGTTCAAAGAGCTGCTTGGAGATTCCCTAGGCACCCCAGCGGAGTATGCGACCAGTGCGGCATACGGTATGATTGCAAGCATCGCAGTTTTTGATGTTATGGAAACGCTGACTAGCGAAGGCTTAACCTACATTGTCGAAAGTGCATTTTGGGCAGATATTGCAAACGAGCGTTTTAATACTATGACCAATAATACCAATAGGTATATACAGGTGTATGTTACTTGTGATCACCGAGTTCGTAAACAGCGTTTCGATGAACGAGTTGCAAATAATAAACGACACCCCGTTCATTGGGATGGAACCTATGCCGATGCATCAGAGGAAGACATCAACATGAAGTACAGGCCTATCGAATTTGCAGACCTAAAAACACTATTCTATGACACAACAAATCCAAAGGACGAAGATTATACGACATTGATTAATGATATACAAGAATGGAGGGATATGTAATGAAGCGACCAACAAAAGCCGTAATTGCCGCCGCAGGGTTTGGTACCCGCTTTTTGCCACAGACCAAAGCGATGCCAAAGGAAATGATGCCACTGATCGACAAGCCGATTATTCAATATGTGGTAGAAGAGCTGGTGGGCGCAGGGATTAAAGACATTATTATCGTAGGCAGCCAAAACAAGCGCGCGATCGAAGACCACTTTGACGTACCAAGCGAGGAGTTGCTGGCAAACCTGCGTGCCGGCGGCGAAAAGAAGAAGCCGTATATCGACGAAATCGAAGCCGTATCTAACCTAGCAAACTTCATTTACGTACGCCAAAAAGGCCCCTACGGCAATGCAACGCCGCTTGCCTGCGCCGCGCACCTTATTGGCGAGGATGAGCCGTTTATCTATGCGTTTGCTGACGATTTTATCGTGGCTAGCCCTAGCCGCTTTGAGCAGATGATAGCGGCCGCAGAACGATATGACGGCGGCGTATTCTCGTGCAAGTCGGTGGTGAATGACTCTGAATACGATCGCTATGGCATCGTGGCCGGTGAAACGGTAGGCGAAGGTATTATTAAAATGAGTCGGGTGATTGAAAAGCCAGGCAAAGATAACGCCCCATCGAATCTTGCGACTGTGAGTAGCTATGTATTTACTGGTAAGTTTTTCGATTACCTTGATAAAGCGAAAGAAGCCTATGATGGGGTTGGTGAATTTATGCTGCAGCCAGTGGTTCAGCAGATGATTGATGATGGCCACAGCTACTATGCCTGCGAAATCCAAAACGGCACGTACTACGATACTGGTGATAAGTTAGAGTACCTCAAAACGGTAATTGACTTTGGCTTGAGCCACGAAGAGCTAGGCCCTGAGCTACGGGCGCACCTTGAAGATAGGCTGAAATAGCGGTACACTAGATATAGGCCGGTATACGGCCGTAATATGAAAGGGGCGAACAGTATATGGAATGGGCTCAGGTGCTCGTCATCATCCTATCGGTGTTCCTGGCAATTTTCTTGCTGTTGGGCATTGTGCTGCTGGCGCTACTGATAAAAGTAACGCGGCAGATCAAGTCGGTAGCAGGTGCTGCTGAGCGAACCGCACTAAAGGTAGAGGGCATGGCTACAAACATTGCTGCGTTCTCATCGCCAGTTGCCATTGTTAAGATGGTATCATCGTTCGTAAAAAACATTAGGAAGTAATAGAAGGAGGCGTATATGTCAAAAGGTAAATTTGCACTTGGAGCACTCGTAGGCGCAGTTGCTGGTGTTGTTGCTGGTATTTTGACCGCACCAAAGTCGGGTAAAGAAACTCGTGCTGATATTAAGGCAAAGGCTGAAGAGCTAAAAGACGGTGCAGAGAAGAAAATCAACGAAGTCAAGAAAGCCGGTGAGCGTGCCGTAAACGATGGCAAGAAAACCGTCGAAGAATACGCCGATAAGGCAAAGCGCGCTAGCGACGCTGCCAAAAAAGAGCTGAACCGCTAATTATTGCTCGGGCAAGTCAAAAATGACATACTATAAACAGTATGTCATTTTTATAGGAGAAATGTATGAAATTTTGGGATAAGCTAAAGCGTAAGGTACGTGACGACAATGAGCGAGGGGCACGCCAAACCGTGCTTGAAGAGCTGTTCAATGACTTTAATCGAAGCCGCTTTACGATATATAAGTTTAATTTTTTCCGCGGGATAGCATTTGGCTTAGGCTCAGTACTGGGCGGTACCGTTGTACTAGCACTGCTGGTATGGCTGCTTAATCTTACGGGGCATTTAATCCCTGGTGTAGCTGACTTCGTGAATTCAGTAGTAGATGTAATGCAAAAGCCGCGCTAACGAGTATATAAAGAAAGAGCGCCTTCTCCCGCTATTGCTGCAGGCGAGAAGGCGCGTAGATAGGGGTGTATTTGCAACAGCGGCGGCTAACTGTTGGCCCCGCGGGTAATGAAGCGTATCTCGCGATACCCCTTGCCCCAGCCGCTCGGGTCTATGGTGACGTCGTACTGCACCAGGTCGCCTTGTCGCGCCGCTTGGCAGGCCTTCTGAGCGGGGAGGCACGCAATATTGTATACACTCTGCTCACCAGACTGGACTGTCAGCGTGGTGTTGCCGGGGTTGGTCACTGTCACTGCGGTGACTACGCCAGCCACACCCGTAGGATTGGGTCCCGTCGCTTGAATAGCCAAGTAGGTCTGCATCAGTCCCATTACAGTGATGTAAATACATGCGAGACCCAAGAAGACTCTGCCCGGATTGAGCGGATTGTCTAGATTGACACCACGACTGACTAGCCAAAACCCCGCAACTCCAAGCACCACCAGGCCGAGTCCGAGTACGATGAACCAATTCATGAGGATCCCTTCCTCTAGTCCCAGGGACGTTCCCTATAGGTGAATTATATCATATCTATACAAAATTACAACCGAAATGTAATTAATTAAATACCCACCCGCACCTTTACGTAAAGGATTGGGTGGGGTAGTGTGCTTGTCTCACGGCCAGATCAAGCGGTTGGCGACGGGAATCACGTCGCCGGCGTCGTTCGCCTCGAACTCATCCCAGTGAACGTTCACCAGCCCCTGGTGAAGCTGCCCGGCACGATTGTAGCCGGCAACCCGGAATCCATACAGGCTGCGATTATACGCATCATGGGCGACTCTAGGCTCTACGATCATGGCGAAGTGCGGCTGGTGATACCAGTATGCACGTCGTTTTGCCGTTAACCCTGCACCGGCAAACATCGCGACCCCGACAGCAAGGCTGGGCCACATGAGGGCGCTGCTCAAGACGTTCAGGGGCACAAGTATCAGTAGAATGAATGCCACGACTCCCGGCACCCACACCAGTACGGTCATCGCCGCATAACTGAGAAGCGCTTTTCCTTCCTCGGGGTGGCGCGGAATGCGCGCGGCCATCTCGGCGGTCAGGCCGGGGATGGGGGCGTTCGATTGTCCGAACATACCTACTCCTATCGAGCGAGACTTAACAAACACTGGCTAGCGTCCGTCTTTTCATTACATCATTTTACGGCATAAAATGCAATAGCTATAATGGGTGACAGACCGCGGCTGAAAATGGTACAATTAGTACTAGCATATGGGGGATTCAAAAAGTACAAAACAGCCAGTAGCTGCTGCGCTCATGCCCAGCGATTTTGTGCATTTGCACAATCATACGCACCATTCTCTGCTAGACGGTCTTACCAAGATTGACCAGCTGGCCAGTATGGTAAAAGATATGGGTATGGAGGCGACGGCCATTACCGACCACGGTACGATGAGCGGCGTATTAGATTATTATAAGGCCGCCAAGGCGCAGGGCATTAAACCTATCTTGGGTATCGAAGCGTATATTGCCGCTCGTTCGCGGTTTGACCGTGATCCCAGCAAAGACAAAGTCCGGTACCACCTGGTTATCTTGGCCATGAATAACACTGGCTACCAAAACCTGATGGCGCTGGCTAGCAAGGCCGAGCTAGAGGGTAAATACTACAAGCCGCGTATGGATCACGAGCTGCTGGAACTGCACAACGAAGGCTTGATCGTGCTCAGCGCCTGCGCCGGTGGCGAAGTAGGCGACGCGCTGATGAATGGTGATTATGCCAAGGCGAAAGAGGCGGCCGCCTGGTACAAATCAGTCTTTGGCGACCGCTACTACCTAGAGCTGCAAGATCATGGCCACCCAGAGGCTCCGGCGCATTGGGATAAGCAGAAGATTATTAACGATGGGCTCTTTAAGCTATCTAAAGAACTGGACATTCCTTTAGTCGTGACCTGCGACGGCCACTACCCAACACATGAGTACCAAGACGCGCATGAAATATTGCTGTGTGTGGGTACCGGATCGTTCCTCAGCGAGGAAAAGCGCATGAGCCTGAAGGATTTTGAGCTGCACCTGACTGACCCACGCGACATTATCAAGCGCTGGGGCAAAACGCATCCTGAAGTAGTGACCAATACCAAAGCAATTGCCGACCGCTGTGACGTTGAGCTGGAGCTCGGTGGTATTTTGATTCCGAAATATCCTACGCCAAAAGGCGAGACTGAACATAGCTTACTGCATAAGCTGGTGTACCAGGGCCTCTATATGCGCTACAATGGCAAAACCAAAGAAGAGGCCGAAGCACTATCGCCTGATAAAATCATTCCGCTACTAGCCGAAGATGTGCGTGAGCGTGCTAAGGACGAGCTGGGCATTATGGAAAGCATGGGCTTTGAGGGGTACTTCTTGATTGTCCAGGACTTTATTAACTGGGGCAAGGATCGCGGGATCGTGTTTGGGCCAGGCCGAGGAAGCGCAGCGGGTTCGATTATTGCGTTTGCGCTGCGTATCACCGACATTGACCCACTAAAGTATGGCTTGCTGTTTGAGCGCTTCCTAAATCCTGACCGCATATCGATGCCCGATATTGACGTGGATATTCAGGATACGCGCCGCGATGAGGTGATAGAGTATTGTGCCGATAAATATGGGCAGTCCAGAGTGAGTAACATCGTAACATTTGGTAAAATGGCTGCTCGTGCCGCAGTACGCGATGTCGCGCGCGTAC
>JBLMYW010000084.1:0-11613 GCA_050258515.1 Acidobacteriota bacterium
GGTGCGTCACCTTTGATGGCAACTTTATAGTTAGCGAGTGGTTCAATCGTCGTAAACTTGCGAAGGTACTGGGTTCCGTCTCGAGCATGTTCAAGGTTGTGCGGATCATCCAAATCTAGCGTCATACTAAATTCTTGCAAATCACGCAGCATTTGATCATCGCGCCGTGCTGTCTGGGCCAGCTCTTCCACCTGCTGAGCATGCTCTGGAAAATGGTAGGCGAATCGCCGCTCACGCAATTCGTCAGAAGGATAGGGTAATTCTAAGTGGTGCAAGGTATCGATGGGAACAACCGCGGGAAGCCGGGCCTGCAGCGTCAGCAGTTCGACGCAGTGACCAACCGACACTTGCTCGCGGCCGCTACTCGTATCGTTTGCTAGCGTTATAAATCCACGGGATATTGCCGGCTGCTCATCGTAGTAGTGCGCCACGAGCTGAGGCTCACCTGGCAGTTGTACCCAAGCCGTACCCGACACCGCAACTTGCCGCTCGCCATATTCCCATAGGCTATCAAGGTGCCTAATCATTTGCTTACGCATAGTATCGTCCACGCCCCCGCTACGCAGCAGAGCTTGAAATTGTCTTGCTATACGGTGAATGTTATCGAGATATGGGTCGGTCAGCTGCTCTTCAAGCCCGCTAACGATCTCGTCGAACAAGTCGCCAGGTGTGGTGTTTTCATGTGGGAATTCATGTGTAGCCATTGCCCATCATTCTACAGCTTTATGAGAAAGAGACCAACCATAAGCATAAAGGGCAAAATTAGAATTCACCACCTGCATAGCGTAAGATAGAAATTCGCTCTCTGAGTGTAGCGCGAGCTTCATCGGCAGTAAGCCGAGCAAGACTTTCGGTGCCAGGGAGATGGCCGACCTCACTAGTAGGCATCGATGAGAGCGCCTCTAGGTAGTGGGCGTGTCGTGTCAAATCACGGTAAGTATCGATGGTTTTACGCCTTTGCTCTTCAATACTGGGCAGCAGTGTCCGCAGGAGCTTGCGAATCTGCACGTCTTCTGCTAAAAACTGCTCCATTACATCTTCGTCTGGAATCGGTGGCTTGGCGAATCCTACATGAAAATATTCATGCAGCTGGCGAGGTACTCGTATTTTTACTGCCCCTGTATCTCGGTACGATTCCCCCACTGATTCAAATTCATCAGTAGATAGCGCACGATAATCAGCATACGACCAGCCAATGTGATGCACATCCAGGTTTCCTTGCCAGGCAAGCTTATTGCCGCACGCCCCAATGGCACGTTCTATCAATAGCCGACGCTGCGGGAGCTTAAACTCGTTAATCGGCACTTCATGGAGTTCCCTGGCGACGATGCGCCCTCCCGGGCCAAATGTTAAATTATCTGTCTCTGGTACTAGTCTCCGTAGTAATCCAGCGTCCTGACCTTTTCTTCTCCCCATAGCTACTGCTGCTCCTTGTATATCGTCATGAATTAGTACTATAAACAAATACCCCTGCCAGTACAAGTGTAGGCAGGGGTATTGCTAGAGACGATTGCGCTTTACCCGCGGGCGAAGTGCGCAAATGCGCGGTTGGCCTCGGCCATCTTGTGAGTGTCTTCCTTCTTCTTGTAAGCGGCACCGGTTTCGTTAACGGCGTCAACGATTTCAAGCGCTAGGCGCTTTTGGTATGGCATGCCGCTCTTGGCGCGGGCAGCCTGCACCAGCCACATAAAGGCATAGTGCTGTTGGCGGTGACCCTGGATTGGGAATGGAATCTGGTAGTTTGCACCACCAACGCGGCGGCTCTTCACCTCAAAGCTCGGGCTGATATTCTTGATGCACTTTTCAAATACTTCAAGTGGCTCTTCACTCTTCAGTGTTTTAGCGGCCTGCTCAAGCGCGCCATACACGGCACGTTCTGCAGTCAGCTTTTTGCCATCCAGCATACTTTTGTTGATGAGACGCTGCACCAGTACGCTCTGGTACTTGCGGTCAGGCTTGATGTTTCGCTGTAGTTTCTTGGTTACTTTACGAGGCATGATTACTTACCTTCCTTCTTGGCGCCGTACTTAGAGCGGCCCTGTTGGCGCTTTGCAACACCCTGGAGGTCCAGTGCACCACGAACAATGTGGTAGCGCACACCTGGAAGGTCTGGCACACGACCACCGCGCACCAGCACGACGGCGTGCTCCTGGAGGTTATGGCCTTCGCCGCCGATGTATGCCCATACTTCGTGACCATTCGTCAGGCGCACGCGGGCAACCTTACGGAGGGCTGAGTTAGGCTTTTTAGGGGTTTTGGTGGTTACTTTCACACAAACACCGCGCTTTAGTGGGGCATCTTGGTTGTAGTAGCGCACCTTTAGGGTGTTTTGGATGCGGCTCAGCGCCGGAGACTTACTCTTTTTACGAGCAATCTGGCGTGGCTTACGCACCAATTGGTTGATTGTTGGCATCTAAAATCCTTTAGATTACGTTGATAACTTTGACTATAGGCTTGCTAAAGGCCCATGTTGCCTACCGCTCGCTAGCAATGCGACGATACGCGTCTTATAGCAGCAACTCCGCTTCACACTCACGAAATTCCCGCTAAAGAGAAACTCACTGGTAATTATAGCAAACTTTAGGCAGTTCGTCTAGTACAACCGAGCTGGAGTGTGGCGCGCACTGCTAATTGACTTTTTATACTGTATCACCCGACTGACCCGATCAGGTTGCTAGTCGTACACTCGCAATGTCGAGCTATTTTAAGGTAGGTAATACCATTCTCCTCCGGTAGCTGGTACACTAGCTATATATGAAACCCATCCGGCAATTACTCAGTTATACCACTCTTTTGCGCCCACTATTTATTGCAGTGGCTACTCTCAGTGTATTTACGGCAGTGGCAACCCTCGTGACACCATTTATCATGAAATTTGGTACCGACTGGGTAGTAGCAATTGCTGCTGGCAAGCAAGCCTTTAGTATCGAGCCGCTCATTGGGCTGATCGCCGCCTTGATTGCCGTATATTTACTTGATACTATCATGGCTGATACGGCAGGCTACCTTGGTGATATGATTGCTATCCGCACACGCCGGCAGCTTTCAAAACTCTATTACCAGCACTTGCTCACGCTGCCGCAGCACTATTACGATGGCGAAGTAACCGGCAAAATTGTCAATCGTCTTAGCCGCGCCATTAGTGATGTTACGCAGTTTTTACAATTCTTTTCTAACCATCTGCTCGATACACTGCTTACCGTTGCCGTCACCGTAATAGTATTAGTATGGTACAGTTGGCCGCTCGCCCTTCTCTTTTTGCTGCTTATACCGGCTAATTTATATATTACTACTAAAACCAGCGGCAAGTGGCAAAAGTACGAAGGCCAAAAGAACAACCACTTTGATATAGCCAGTGGCCGCTTTGCAGAGGTAGTTGCTCAGATGCGCTTAGTCAAAAGCTTCGGCGCAGAGAAGCGAGAGCTCCATAAATTTGACAGCGAAGTTGCCCATATGGAAGAGCTGACCAGCAAACAATCGGTCTGGTGGCACAGCATGAACGCCCTGCGATCTATTATTTACGGTACGATATTTGCAGCGATTTACGGCATACTCTTTTACCAAACTGCCCGCGGGGCGTTTACGGTGGGTGATATGGTACTGCTACTGACCCTTATCCAGCAAATTATTTATCCTATGCGTAGTATGAGCTTTTTTGTCGACAGCTACCAGCGTGCTGTTGCTAACAGTAAAGACTTTTTGGCCGCCATGGCCGAAACGCCTGAGCGAGAGCCGCATACTCGTCGCAAGCTCCGCGTCACCAAAGGCACTATCGTATACCATAATGTATCGTTCGCCTACGAATCCGGCAAGGAAGTATTGCATGGTGTTGACGCCGTGCTGACCTCAGGAAAAAAGATTGCGTTAGTAGGTGAATCGGGAGGCGGCAAGACGACGATTTCCAACTTGTTAATGCGACTGTATGATCCGACTGAGGGCAGTATCAGTATCGATGGCGTAAACATCGCTAGCGTATCACGTGCCAGCGTGCGGCAGCACATCGCTACTGTGTTTCAGGATGCCGCCCTATTTTCAGGCACTATCCGCGAAAATATCGCCTACGCTGTACCCGATGCCAGCGAGAAGGCTATTATGCGTGCTGCCGAAGATGCGAATGCCCTTCGATTTATCCGTGATTTTCCTGATGGACTCGATACTGAAATTGGCGAGCGCGGTATCAAATTAAGCGGTGGTCAGCGCCAGCGGATTGCGATTGCCCGAGCCATTTTAAAAGATGCCCCTATTTTGATCCTGGATGAAGCCACCTCAAGCCTTGATAGCAAAGCCGAGCATGAAGTACAGCAGGCGCTCGATCGCTTGATGAAAGGCCGCACGACGCTCATTATTGCCCACCGGCTTAGTACTATTGCCAATGCCGACACGATTATTACGCTAAAGAATGGCGCTATTGATGAAGTCGGCTCCCCTGCCCAGCTTGCCGTCACCGATGGCATCTACGCTACGCTGCTCAAGCTCCAGCTTGGCGCCACTGAACGTGCTAAACAACAGCTTGAAGCATTTGATATAGCAGCCTAGGCCGGTAGTTGCGTAGTAGTTATAGTATCTCTATTAGTCAATCAAGCTACCGCTATTGCCTCCCCAATGTCCGCAAGGTACAATAATCAGTAATAGCAAAAGCAGTATGTAGTGCAATGAACGACGCCAATGAATCCACTCGAACACCCAGATAAACCGCTCAATGACGTACCTCGGGAGCAGCCAATTCAGCCTAAGCAAGAGCCGCCCCTAGCTGCGGTGCCCATAGCACCACCTGCTAGCTCGGCCGAACCGATCCAGAAGCACGACTATGCCCAGCCGATTGCCGATGCACCTAAAAAGGCATATCATCCCAGACGGTTCATGGTTGCACTCGGCGTATTTGTCACCATATGCTTATTGGCAGTTACGGCGATGGTGGCGATGGCGCTGCTTCCCATGCAGCAGTCTAAGAAGTCCGAGACAGCGAATAATGCCGCCTCTCAGGCTGTCGAAAAGACCGTAAGTGCCAAGCAGGCCATTGCGCATGTGAAAGAATATTTTAAGGCGGATGGCGCAGCAAAAAGCGGCATCAGTCTGCCAGTCCGTGCTACTGGTAAAGACTTCTATACTGTTATTCCTGACGCAGCTTCGTTGCAAAGTGTAGCTGGCGAGGTGATGTTTGATAAAATCGATGCGCAGCTAGCCTCAGTCATCCATTCGCTTGAAGGTGATGGCTTTACTCTGCTAGCGTCAGGTTATGAGCCCGAGCGTCTCAATTACCTCGGCAGCTTTACTCGCAAAGAAACATTTTGTCAGGTAGAAGTTGTGCGTCCTGCCGATACGAAAGCCAACCAATGGTTAGAAGTGCGCTGCGCTGATATGGCTACATACGACGAGTACGCTAAGGCACAAGAGCCGCTCGCACGTCTGTATACCCCGCTGTCAGCTACGAGTGTTCTCTATGGATTTGTCGGCAAGCCCACAGCCACCGCTAGTAAGACAGGCGGCTATTATCTTACTGAGCTGCCGGTCAGTATCGTCCTTGATAACACGATGATATCCACTGGCAATGCTGCACTATTTTATCAAACGCCTAACCAAATTTGGCGTTATTTTAAAGATCGCGATGCCGATACTGCATTTGACTGTGGCGACTACAACACCGATGATCTCCGCTACGCCTATGCTGGTACGCCTTGCCGAAACTCAGGTAAAAGCATTCCGCCAACCGTTCAACCACCGAAAAAGACCTAAATCGAGTAAGCACCCGCGCGATATCCTGAATATATCGCAGTACCCGTCGGACAGAGCATTATTGACATAAATACCATTCTATGCAATATTAAGATTATGAACAGCATCCCGGGTGATCGAATCGGCTCGATTGCTATGCCCGGTCAGACAGACTGGGAAATCTATCGCGTGCTTAATGGTCAGGCTGCACTAGTGATAAGTGAGTCTTGCCCGCCAAATATGGCAGAAGCAACGGTAGCCATTGGCACAAAAGCACTACACTACAACCGACTCCGATTCATGGGCAGAGGCGCTTTTAACTCCGTCTACAGTGATAGATACACCCCGGGTGCTTACAAACTCTCCAATGATCCGTCGTCAGTGCAATCCATGGTACCAAATGGCATGGGTGTTGGATCGCTGCGGGTAAGCGAAGCATTACGGTGCGGGCTAAACACTATGAGCACCAAGGAACGAACGATCGGCGGCATAGTGGTATCAGCTATGGAGACGTTTGCGGCACTATTCCCAAACGATTTGGCAATAAGACATGTTGTAGCTATGCAACGTATCGACGGACATCATCCTGCCCCAGAGATCTTGTCGAATCGGCTGTCTCCATCGAGGCTGCATAGTCTTTTATCCGAGTCTGTCGCTCGTATGGACATCGAGCCGGATAAAGCCTCGTTTGATATAGGCAATCCACGAAACTTTATTATGACCGGCCCAGATGCGGTAACTAAAATTGATACCGGCATGTACAGGTACTATGATTCTAAAGTTACTCGGAGAATATTACGAGATTAATAAATCTGCGTCGCAAACTCCCGTTCGCTACCTTTTACTACGGATAGTCCAGCAAAGTGCAGTCCTAAAGCTCCCTGGCCATGTGGCTAAGGAGCTTTAGACGCGTAACGCTATCCGTAGGAAAGCGGTGGCGAAGAGGGGTTTTTGAGACGCAGGTTAATAAGCTCAAAAACCACCCTGCGTAACAAAGGGTGGTTTTTGATGACACGCTCTAACGACCTATGACTCTAGATCAGCGTCCGCAGAGATTGCACTAGGGAACTCTGCTTCGATAGCTTCGTCAGCTACCAGCTCATCCTCTGGGGTAATCTCATCTGGCAGCTCGCGAGCACCGGTACCAACAGGAATCTTACGCCCAATGATAACGTTCTCTTTAAGCCCGTGCAGGTGGTCTGCACGACCACTAGTGGCTGCGTTAATAAGCACGCGAGTCGTATCCTGGAAGGAAGCGGCTGATAGCCAGCTGTCACTCCAGATAGATACCTTGGTGATACCAAGCAGCAACTGGGTGTACTGGGCAGGCTCTTTGCCCTCTAGCGCCAGCGCGGCGTTGGTATTTACCACACTTGCCTTTGACACAATGTCGCCCATCACAAAGGTGCTGTCACCTGGATCTTCAACCTGTACGCGACTGAACATCTGTCGCACAATGATCTCGAGGTGCTTGTCGGCAACATCCTGACCCTGTGCGGCGTAGATGCGCAATACTTCGTTAATGATGTAGCGCTGTGTTGCCTCGGTGCCCTTTAAGCGCATCAAGTCGTGCAGGTTCAACGAACCAATTGTTAAGCGGTCGCCAGCTTCAACTTGATCGCCCTTCTGGGCAACAAGCTGCATTTGGCCAGGAATTTCGTAACGAACTGGCGCGCTAGCATTAGCAGCGATCACCAATGTATCCTCGGCTACTTCTACCACACCGTCAAACGGTGCAGCCAAAGGCTTCTTGCTATCTTCAGCTTCAGCGAGTACATCGCCCACCTTTACGCTAGAGCCGCTCTTAACGATTGGCTTGCGACCTTCTAGTGGTAAGCGCTCAACGTGTCCTGCACTTGGGGTAACTTGTACAATGTACTTTTTACCATCTTCCCAAATATCAACCGTACCAGTAACTTCGGTCATGTAGGCCTGACCCTTAGGATTGCGCGCCTCGAAGAGTTCTTCGACACGTGGCAGACCCTGGGTGATGTCAGAACCACCGACACCAGAGCTGTGGAAGGTATTAAGGGTTAGCTGAGTACCCGGCTCACCCACTGACTGTGCAGCAATAACACCGACAGGCTCAGCCTTGCTTACCAATTCACCGGTAGCCATGTCGAGGCCGTAGCTCTTTTGTGGAATACCGTTTAGGTTATTGGTAGAAAGCACCGACTGAATCTTCACTTCAGTTACGGTTTCGTCAGCCTGAATAGCATCAGCAACCGCACGGGTAATCAGCTGATCGGCTTCGATATGGCCAGGAACTGCAGCGGCAGTGTAGCGGCCGTAAAGGCGATTGCCAAAATCAATCATGGTCATTTCTGATTCAGCACGGTAAATGGTAAAGCCCTCATCGTCACCTGTTTCATCCTCAACAGTAAACACATCTTGCGAGACGTCTACCAAACGGCGAGTAAGGTAGCCAGAGTCGGCCGTCTTAAGCGCGGTATCGATCAGACCCTTACGCGCACCTCGTGTTGCCACGAATGCCTCAAGGCTTGATAGGCCTTTCTTGAAGTTAGAGCGTACCGGCAGCTCGATTTCGCGGTTGGTTGCGTCCACCTGGATACCGATCATAGCGCTGGCGAACTTCACGTTCGTGATGTTACCGCGGGCACCAGAGTTCACCATGGCAGAGATACTAGTGTCCATACTTGAAAGCTGACTCTTTAGGAAGTCTTCGATCTTGCGGTCGACACCACGCCAATTAGCTACGGTAAGACTATAGCGCTCATCTTCGGTAATGAGACCCTGGTCGTACTGGTCAGAGATGGTTGCGGTCTTGTCGTCACCCTCAGCCACAAAGTTCGCAATTTCATCAAAGCTGATGTAGTCTTGCATGCTCGTTGATACGGCGCTTGTGGTTGCAAAGCGGAACGCGAGACCCTTCATGCGGTCAGCCGTCTTTGCCGTCTCTTCAGCGCCGTACTGCTCGAAGATCTGGGCAAGCACCTTTTTTAGCTCTTTCTTGTTCTGAACGTTATTGTTGTACGGGAAGCCCTCTGGCAAGATTTCGTTAAAGAATACTCGACCAAGCGTGGTGTTACGGATCTCGCCACCCGCACGAATGCGGATTGGGCTTTGCAGCTGCAATTTGCCCATATCGTAGGCAAGCTCAGCATCACGGCTGTTTGCAAATACGGCTACGGTGTCCGTCTGGGCACTTGGCTTATCGTATGTTAGGTAGTAGTTGCCAAGCACGATGTCCTGGTTGATGTTCAGCACTGGGCTACCATCAGCGGGCTTCAGCAGGTTATTCACGGCGCTCATCAGTTCGCGGGCTTCTGCCTGCGCGTCGTCAGAAAGCGGTAGGTGGACGGCCATCTGGTCACCGTCATAGTCGGCATTAAAGCCTGAGGCTACGAGCGGGTGCAGCTGGATTGCTTTACCTTCTACAAGTACGGGCATGAATGCTTGGATACTTAGGCGGTGAAGTGATGGTGCGCGGTTAAGCAGCACGTACTTGCCTTCAATCACGGCATCAAGCGCATCCCATACGACTGCTTCGCCGGCCTCGATAAGACGGGTTGCAGAACGAATGTTATGAGCAAACTCATTGCGGATAAGCCAGCTGATAACGAATGGCTTGAACAGCTCAAGCGCCATTTGCTTTGGCAAACCACACTGGTTAATCTTTAGCTTAGGGCCAACCACAATTACCGAACGGCCAGAGTAGTCAACGCGCTTACCCAGAAGGTTCTGGCGGAAGCGGCCTTGCTTACCCTTCAGCATGTCGCTGATTGACTTCAGACGGCGGCGACCACCGGTTGCGTTAACTGCACGGCCACCACGGGCAGCAGAGTTATCAATCAGGCTGTCGACAGCTTCCTGAAGCATGCGCATTTCGTTGCGGCGAATCACTTCAGGGGCATTAAGGTCGATCAGCTTCTTTAGGCGGTTGTTGCGGTTGATGACGCGGCGGTACAAGTCGTTTAGGTCTGAGGTCGCAAAGCGGCCACCAGTTAGCTGCACCATTGGGCGTAGATCTGGAGGGATTACGGGAAGTACCGTGAGGCAAAGGCTGTTTGGCTTGATGCCGGCAGCTTGCATGCCCTCAAGCACCTTAAGGCGCTTTAGTAGCTTCTTCTCGCGCTGGCCCTTAGCACCTTCTACTTCTTCTTGCAGTTCGGCAATCAGCTTGTCGAGGTCTACCTCATCAAGCAGTGCCTTCAGTGCTGGGCCGCCCATTGCAACGTGAACTAGCTCCTCGTACTCTTCAGGGAGGTTACGGAAGTCAGTTTCGGATAGCAAAGCACCCTTTACAAGGCTCTCTAGCTGGCTCTTCTTAATGTTATAGTTGCCATCTAGCTCTTCGATTTCACGTGACTGCTCTTCAGCAAGCTTCTTCACGTCGGCACCTTCAGCTTCGGCTTCTTTTTCAAAGCGCATTTTGATAGCAATACGGCCAGCATCTGTTTCGGCTTCTAGGTCAGCGAGCATCTGGTCACGCTTTTCAGCCTCTACGCCTAAGATCACGTAGGTAGCAAAGTAAGCGACACGCTCGAGGTTGCGTACGGTAATACCAAGCAGCAGGCTCATAGCGCTTGGGGTACCGCGCATAAACCAAATGTGTGCCACAGGGGCCGCGAGGGTAATGTGGCCCATGCGTTCGCGGCGAACAATACTCTTGGTAACCAGCTCGCCGTTTTTATCGACGGCAGCTTCACGGCTACGTACGCCCTTTAGCTTTGAGTCGTGCGGGTTAATGTCTTTTACTGGGCCGAAGATACGCTCACAGAACAGTCCGTCGCGCTCTGGCTTCTGAGTACGATAGTTAATCGTCTCAGGCTTGGTAACTTCGCCGTGGCTCCACTTCAGAATATCCTCTGGGCTGGCAACGGCAAGGCGTACCGCGTCAAAATCGGCGATACCGGTGGTAGGTACAACTCGTGACATATTACGCCTCCTTTCCTTCTTCGTCATTAAATTCTTCTGCAACTTCGACGCTTAGTCCGTCTTCGTCAAGGTCAATGTCATCTGCTTCATCAAGCACCAATTCTTCGTCATCGTCATCACTGCTGATTATTGCTGGGACCGTCTTGTCTGCAGGGCCGGCATTGGCGATTACTTCTTCGGCGTCAAGCGCTTCAGATTCGTCAACCAGGTCCACGCGCAGGCCAAGGCCTTGCAGTTCTTTTACCAGCACGTTAAAGCTCTCTGGCAGCTTGGGGCCGGTGATGATGTCATCCTTGATGATACTCTCGTAGGCCTTCGCGCGGCCGTATACATCGTCAGACTTAATCGTCAGCATTTCCTGGAGCGTTGCGGCAGCACCATAGGCTTCCAGTGCCCACACCTCCATTTCACCAAAGCGCTGTCCACCGTTCTGGGCCTTACCGCCAAGAGGCTGCTGGGTCACCATGGTGTACGGGCCGGTGCTCCTGGCGTGGATCTTGTCGCTCACCATGTGGTGCAGCTTGATCATGTGCATTACGCCCACGGTCGTGCGCTCTTCAAACGCTTCGCCGCTGCGGCCGTCAAATAGCTGGCTCTTACCATCGGCGGCATAGCCGGCCTTTTCAAGCTCGCTTTCAATTACGCCATTGGGCACACCGTTGAATGGCGGGGTTGCTACCTTGTAGCCAAGGGCGCGTGCTGCCATACCCAGGTGGGTTTCAAATAGCTGGCCCAAGTTCATGCGCGAAGGCACGCCCAGCGGGTTCAGCACGATATCTACAGGGGTACCGTCGGCCATATATGGCATATCTTCTACAGGGAGAATACGTGCGACTACACCCTTGTTACCGTGACGGCCAGCCAGCTTGTCACCCACGCTAATCTTACGTAGCTGTGCTACAAAAATCTGGATCTGCATCAGTACACCGGCTTTTAGTTCATGGCCATTTTCGCGGCTAAAGATCTTTACGCCGACTACTTTACCGCCGCCGGCATTGTTCA
>JBLMYW010000085.1:0-7204 GCA_050258515.1 Acidobacteriota bacterium
AAGCGCTTTGGTGGCCAAAAAGTGAATGAAGGCGAAGTACTCGTACGCCAAACTGGTAGCACCAAGGTTGCCGGCCCAGGTACCTACATCAGCAAAAACTTCACTATCCACGCCGCAAAAGCTGGTACCGTATTCTTCAAAAAGGTGAAAAAGGGTTCGTTTACCGGCCGCACTCACCCACGCACACAAGTCTGCGTAGAGTAAAACCAGCAAGACATGCTTAAAAAGGCTGCTTCGTTCTTGCAGCCTTTTTACGTTGCTCGAGATAGCTAGGCTAGCTCTTACCCTTAGCTCGTAGGTCTGCCAGCATGTCAGCAAGCTCTGTGGCCATAGCCTCTAAGTTTCCCCACTGCGTCGTACGGCGCTCCATAAACATACTAAAGAGGCGTTGGCTGTATTCCAGCAATGTAGCCGATTCATTTGGCGTAAGTACTTCATATTCCATCGACAGTCGCCTTAGCTCTTCTGAGGCGCGACTCGCACGCAGTGCTGGATCAATATGGTACATATCTTTACCAAGAAGATGCACGATTTCCTCAATTTGCGATTCTATGCGTTCCTTGGCTAACAGCTTCTCAGGAATTTCTTGACTCAACGAGAGTTGGGTTATGGCAGACTGGCCCAGGCGTTCAGCTAATGTAGCCTGGTATTTATCCGTTAGGAGCTCAGCCTTCACTTTTTTGCTAAGGATTTGGCCGTTCTCGGTAACGCCAACCCCTACAAGAGCATCGTATTCCGGATCATCTTCTAGTGGCCCCATATAAGTGCCTACAGAAATTTTATCGCCCGTCCTGGGCACCAATATAGATGCAGCATGTCCAGCCTGCTGTTGCTGTTCTATCTGAGTATAGGGTGATTTTTCAGTCATATTTATTTTTTACGTGTTCAGTATTAAGTATAGCAAAAAATTGCCAAAAAGTCAATATGCTTATGGCAATTTGATTGCTTGCAGGTGTTCTACTTACAGACCCAGATGATGTTTCACACGAGCGACAACGTCACCGATGACGACTTGCGACTTAACCAAGTAGTCGTCCACACCCAGTTGCTCGGCCCGCTCTTTATCCTTCGGCTGGCTAAGCGCCGTCAGCATAATTACGCGGATATTAGTGGTTTCTGGCGTGTTACGCAAAATATCCAGCACATCAAAGCCGCTAATCTTTGGCATCATCGCGTCAAGTAAAATGAGGTCTGGCTTGAACGATATAGCTGCAGATAGCGCGTCCTCACCGTTGTTTACTTCGTTTATTTCAAAACCCTCAAGCTCGAGGCGTGAACGGTACACTGCGGCAAGCGCCATATCATCTTCTACTAATAGAATTTTCTTTTTATCCATATATTGAGCCTATTCCTTTTTCTACCTCTAGTATACCATAAGCTCCGCTAGAATAACCCTTTTGCTATTTCAAGTTGTGGATCACGACCGGCATTAGCGTCGTCACCGGTCAGCTCTACCTTTTTATCTGGGCTAATACCTTCCTTGGTGATGTTTTTGCCATTCGGCGTGTACCAGCGCGCGATTGTGACCTTTAGCATCCGTCCATCACGCAAGTTCACCACTTTTTGTACGGTACCCTTACCAAATGTCTTCTCGCCCACCAGTGTTGCTACCTTATGATCCTGCAAGGCTCCGGCGACGATTTCGCTCGCACTTGCGCTGGCGCCATTTACCAATACTATTGTTTTTATGTCAGCAAGTAGCGCGCCGCCACGAGTTTTTTCAGTCCCTGTCACCGTACCATTGGCCTTTTCGGTGACAACAACCTTGTTATCCAGCCATATCCCCGCTACATCTACTGCTGCGCTTAGGTAACCCCCGCCATTGCCGCGCAGGTCAAGCACTACACCCTTTACGCCTGCCGCCTTAAACTCTGTAGCCGCCTGTGTCGCCAGCTTGGCCGTATCATCATCAAACCGCGACATCGTAATAGTGCCGATACCGCCATCAATACTCCAGCGCACGCTTGCATCGGTTACCTGCGCACGAGTAATCGTAAATTCTTTTTGCTCCTCGCCGCGCTGCATCACCAGTTTTACGGTCGTACCCTTTTCGCCGCGCACTTTACCGGCCACAGTGCTAGCATCCAAACCTTCTACCGATTCGCCGTTCACACTTACGAATATGTCACCTACTTTTACTCCGGCTGCCTGTGCCGGCGAATCTGCCAATACCCGTAGCACCGTCGCCTGATCACCACGTACGCCGATTTCACACCCTATGCCTGATATTTCGCCGCGCAGATCTTTATTAAATTGCTCGGCCTCTTCTTTATCCATAAACACCGTGTAGCGGTCGCCAGCTGCCGCTACCATGCCGCGAGCTGCACCATCGGTCAGCTTACCTGCATCCAGCGAGCCGTCGTAGTTCGCCTTTAGTTCGCGAAACGCCTGCTGCAATACGGCGGTGTCTAACGTGTCGGCACTTGCTTTTATGCCAAACACTGGCGCAATGGCCGCATACAGCTGATCGCTACGCGTACCAGCCACAAATGCCACGACCGCAACAAGCGCCACTGACAGCAGCAGTGTCGACTTTGATACCTTATCATCTTTTTTTGGCACATCGGCCACCCGTGGCTCTTCGGTCACTCCCCGCTCCTTTGCTTAGTACATCTATCTATAAGTATAGCGCACCTACCCAGTGGTGCGCTATAGCTTTAGCAATTTCGATACAAACGATTAGCCACCGAAGTAAATATACGTGTCAAAGTATGATGGGCTTAGATTATCCCACACGGCGTAGTTGCCTGTCCAGTTGACATTGAAGTGGCTGATACGGATGGTGCCGTTGGGGTTGATGGCTTCTACCCACGCAGTGTGGCCGTATTGACCGCTCGAGACAACAGCGACTGAACCTACCCGTGGCGTGCTGCCAGTAGGAATGCCGGCTGCACGAGCATTACCCGGCCACTGGTTGGCATTACCGACACCACCCCAGTACGGCATATTACCGTAGGCTTGCGCGACCTTAAAGGCTGTATAACTTACGCACTGACGGCTATACATGCCCCAGCTATCGACATATGAGTTCATTGGAGCATTTGCCCATACAGACGGATACCCGCCATTACTGCCATCGCTTGAGGCGGTGTAACCACCTACCTGGCGTGCACGAGCGGCAAGCTCGGCGGCTTGCTGGGCTTGTAGCTGGCTAATCTGCGCGTTACGCTGTGCCGATAGTTGCTGATACGCCGCTTCTTCGCCGCGGGTATCTGCTAACAGCTTGGCCTGCTCAGCCTCTTTGGCGGCCAGTTGGTCACGTTGGCTCTTCTGATCGGCTAGGACACGCTCTACTTCCTTCTTTTGCTCTTCCAGCTTCTTTTTCAGGGTATTGATTTCTTTAATCGTTGCGCTTAGGCTGCTTTGAATTGATGAACGGTATTCCTGTTGGTCGACATAGTCGCCAATGTTTTTGCTGCTTGCAAGCATTTCTAGCGGTGTGATAGAGCCGTCGACATACATATCAGCAATAATCTGCCCTAGCGCATCTTTGTTATCGGCAATTTTACGCTCGGTTTCAGCAATATCATGGACTAATTTGTCGTACTTTGCCTGACTCAGGTCTACCTGGCGCTGGATGGTATTCTTTTCTGCAGTTAAAACCGCTAATGCGGCAGCCAAAGTACCTGCTTGCTGACGCAAGTCGGCGGCCTTAGCCTGGTAGCCACTTACTTCAGCGCGTAAAGCGGCGATTTGTTCGTCATAGCGATCGGCCAATACTCGCTGACCTAGCGCAATAGGAGTTGCAAATGCCATTACCACAGCAGCTGCCACGAGACTTGACTTCGTGACTAACCCTTTTGAAACTGGCGTGGTGGGCATATGCTTCATTACCTCTATATTACCATAAGCATCTTAATTTTGTCAATATACTGTTGTGGTATTTACGGCAAATAAAGACTCCCAGCCGTTAGCCAGGAGCCATTATTTAGTGGAGGTGGTGACAAATTAAATCTTCAGGTAGCGGCGCGTAGCCAAGAACGACGAAATCATACCAATAATTGCCCCAAGTACAATCATCCCTAGCAGTACGAAGCCGATATACATCGTAAACATATCCAGCGTAGGCCTGATATTTAAGCCCCACTCACCTACGCCAGCGCGCGCGCTATACAAGATAGCGAGGCCTACACCAGTAGCAATCACTGCTGCGATAAAGCCGTATACTACCGCCTCTACTACAAACGGCCCGCGGATAAAATTCTTATCAGCGCCAATCAACTTCATCATCTCGATTTCATCTTTACGGTTAAAGATCGCCATACGGATAGTATTAAAGATAATCAGCATGGAAATCGCCATAAACACCACGCTGGCGCCAATACCGATCTTTTGGGCGGCCGCAGTCCAATCAGCAATCGTATCGGTAGCAGCCTTGCGGTCACCCATAAAGCTTGGGCGGCGTGCAGCGTCAATATATTCTTTGAGTGGCTGGTTGGTGTTAACAAACTCTACCAGCTGCTTAGTGTTATTCACATCCTTCAAGGATATACGAATTGTTGCGGGAATCTTATTCGTTGCCTCGTTTAGTGCGCTTAATACCCCCATATCTGCCTTGTTTTCTTGGGCAACCTTCGATCGTCCTGCTTCCGAGCTGATAAAACTGACACTTTCTACGTTAGATAATTTTCGTAGGTCATCCATAATTGGCTTTGCTTCTTGCTCCGTAGTACCAGTTTTTAGATATATCGAGCGGTCAATATTCTTACCTACCTCGGCAGCCGTGTCGCTAAGTACGTTTTGCGCCACTACTGTTAAAAGAATAATTAACAAAGTAATCGTCATCACTGCCGTAGCGGCAATTGTCAGCCAAGCATTGCGGGTAAAATTATTAACCCCGTAACGGCACATGCGCACGAAGGCCAGCCACTGGCGGCGATGTCTTTTGGCCTGGGCAAACGCTTTGGTGTTTTTATCTTTTTTATGACTCATTGCCTATAGCTCCCCTGTGCTTGGTCGCCGGTAATCTTGCCGTGTTCAATGGTTATCACGCGGCGCTTTAGCTTGTTTACGATATCGACGTTGTGCGTGGTCAATAGTACGGTGGTGCCGTATTTATTAATCTTTTCGAGCAGACGCACGATGTCCCAGCTATGCTTTGGATCGAGGTTACCCGTCGGCTCGTCGGCGATGAGAATTTTCGGCTGGCGCACCACAGCACGAGCAATTGCCACGCGCTGGCGCTCACCACCAGATAGCTGGTGCGGAAACTTCTTTTCCTTACCCTTCAGGCCCACCAAGTCTATCACTTTTGGTACGGTGCTTTTAATCTCGCGGTTGGTCATGCCAGCGATTTCTAGCGCAAAGGCCACGTTTTCAAACACTGTACGCTGCGGCAACAGCTTGAAATCCTGGAACACCACGCCAATTTTACGGCGTAGCAGTGGGATGTGCTTATCTTTCAGCGTGTCGTAGTCGATACCGCCCACCACAATCTTGCCGCTGGTCGGCTTCTCTTCTCGAGTCAATAATTTCAAGAGTGTGCTCTTGCCAGCACCAGAGGTGCCGACCAAGATGACAAATTCGTTCGGCTCGATATGCAAAGACATCCGGTTGATAGCCGGCTTATCTTCCTTGCCATACGATTTCGTTACCCTATCTAACAGAATCATTACTTTTTATAGTATACCATGAGCTATATGGAATGTGTAGCGATATACTGCTACCAGCTGCCGCTTGAGCCGCCACCCGAGAATCCGCCGCCGCCAAAGCCGCCACCACCGGAGCTACCACCCCACCCGCTGCCTCCGCCACCCCAGGTGCCACCCGCCCACCAGGCGGGGCTGGTGTGGTCGGCAGCATGTGCTTTGTAGTTTTTTGACACCAAATAGTCGAAGCCTAGGCCGCCGAATATAAGGCCGATAAACCCAATGATCGCCCAGATGGCAAAGCCGAATATAACCATCAGTACAAGGCCGGCCACGGCACCAATCACACCGCCAGCCCACCAGCTTTTGCTACGGCCTAGCACTGCCCCCAGCCAGGATAGTACGGCAATCCCAATAAATACTGCGGTACTGACAATTGCGCCCCAGTCCACGGATTCCGTCGTCTTTGCGGCTGCTGGGTCAGGTTTAGCCGCAACCGCCAGCTGAATGCTGTTGACGCCATCGCTAATACCTTCAAAATACTTGCCTTCTTTAAACTTCGGCGTAATGACGTTACGGATAATCCGGTTCGCTCGGACGTCCGTTAGGTCGCCCTCCAGCCCACGCCCTACTTCGATGCGCAGCTTGCGATCATCTTTCACGATGAGCAGTAGCACACCATTGCTTGTATCTTTTTCGCCAATCCCCCAGCCCCTCGCAACCTTTAGGCTGTAGCCTTCAAGGTATTCATCATTGCCGAGCGTCGGGATTATCAGGATACCGATTTGGTAGGATTTTTCTTTGCGGCTGGCGGCAATTTTATCAGCTAGCTGCTGTATTTGGCCTGCTGTCAGTGTACCCGTCTGGTCAACGATTGGTACGTCTAGCGTGGGCGCCTTTGGCACATCAAGCGCTGCTGCACCCGCCGATACGGCAAGTGCAACGGCAATGCTTGCAACAACTCCGGCCAGCCAACGCATAGCTGCCCCGCCTAGTTACTAAAATCTACGGTTGGCGCTTTATCGGCACCCTCTTGTGATTCGAAGTATGCTCGCTGGCTAAAGCCGAATAGATTGGCAATAACATTAGTTGGGAATGTTTGGATACGCGTATTGTATGGCCGCGCAGTGTTGTTAAAGTCACTACGTGCTACCTGTATACGGTTTTCGGTGCCCTCTAGCTGGCTCATTAGGTCGCGGTAAGCATCGGTCGATTTGATGTTTGGGTAGGCCTCTACGGTTACCAGTAAACGGCTGAGGGCTGAGTTCATTTGGTTTTGGGCTTCAACGTACTGTTGCACTTGCGCTTGGCTGCTGCTCGCGTCTACCTTTACACTGCCAGCCTTAGCGCGCGCTTCGGTGATTTCGGTTAGGGTACTCTTTTCAAAGTCTGACGAGCCCTTAACGGTATTTACCAAATTACCTACTAGATCGATGCGGCGCTGATACTGCGTTTCAACGTTGCTAAAGGCCGCCGTTACCTTTTCACGCTCACCCACTAGGCTATTGTAGGTACCCCCGATCCATAGGCCAATCAGTAGCAATACACCAACGATGATGCCGGGTACAATAAATTTCTTGTATTTTTCATTCATTCCTAAGCTCTCCTTATGTTTT
>JBLMYW010000086.1:0-3218 GCA_050258515.1 Acidobacteriota bacterium
GCCGACAACCGTGATGACGACCGCATTACCAGCCTTGACGACATCCCGCAGTGGAAGGCGAAGGTAGAGCATCACTTTACACACTATAAAGACCTGAAAAAGCCTGGCAGCACGATTGTAAAGGGGTGGGGCGATGTTGAAAAGGCTAAGGCAATTGTCAAAGAGTGCATCGAGCGCTACAATAATCAATAAGTAAACCATAAGAGGTATAGATTATGAACTCGTATGATTATGACTACGACTACGGTACTACGGTATATTCGACTAGTACACAGCTAGACAACGCAACAGCTGCCGCTTTAGGCATGGTGGTGATAGTATTCCTGCTATTTTACTTTATCGTTGCCGTACTATGCGTCGTTAGCGTGTGGCGACTATTCATGAAGGCGGGCAAGCCAGGTTGGGCTGCAATTGTGCCCGTGTATAACCAAATTGTCATGTTGCAAGTAGCTGGCCGCCCTGTATGGTGGGTACTACTGATGATGTTTGTACCGATATTCCAGGTGTGGGTCGCTATCGTCGCTGCTATCGATTTTGCTAAATCGTATGGTAAGTCCACCGGCTTTGGCGTGCTGGTAGCACTGCTGCCATTTATCGGCCTGCCTATACTGGCGTTTGGTAAAGATACTCACTACGTTGGGCCAGTGGCAGAGGGGCTAGATACCTTCACGCCAGCTCCTGATCGTACTCCTGCAGCTACACCAACCGTACCGCCGGCACCGGCTGCCTAATACTATTATGGCGACTACTCCCTCGTCTGCTCAGCCGCTCCCGCCCATAGAGCGGCCGCGCAAAAAGTACACCAATTACTACCTCACGCTCCTCATCCTCAGCACCGTGGGCACTGGCCTATCGCTGTTTAGCCTGATTGAGCTGCCACAAGTAGTTGGGTACCTTAGTACCGATACTGCCTATGCGGTGGCATGGCTAATTTCGATGTTTTTCATTTGGCCGCTGTCGGTAGTCGCGCTTATCCTGCTGTGGCTTAAAAATCCAGTAGGTATATGGCTAAAGCTCGGCGCCTACGGCCTGTCCATCATCACTACGCTGGTGATGGCCTTTACGGCCGGCGGCGTACTACAAAAAGAGCTCAGTGTACAACTACGCGACCAAGCCACGGCAGGGCTCAGCGAAAGTACGCTAACGTCTATCACCAATGCCGCGTTTTACGTGTCGATTGTGTTTAGCGTCATTATGGCTATCGCCTTTGCGCTGATGTGGTGGTTCGCCTACCGCGGACAGGTAAGGGAAGACACCGACGCAGCATAACGGGATCTATCGGGGAGAGCGTGCTCTCCCTTTTTTCATGGCAGCTTTGCGCTGAATGATAGCCGCGGCATTTGATAGCTGGCCTAATAGGCCACCTTTACGCAACTGTGCACGTAGCTTCAGCCGGGCATGACCCGTGATCATATGTTGTAGCCAGTGGGGCTTCGGCCGGGCGCGTTTATTAGTAAGTACCTCTACCGTGTCGCCATGCTGCAGTGTATAGCTGAATGGCTCCATCTTGCCATTGATTAAAAATCCGCTGGCGCGTGCTGCTAAGTCACTATGCACTCGGTAGGCATAGTCGAGCGGGTAGGCGCCGTCGGGCAGGTCGTATATGTCGCCCTTTGGTGAGTATACGAATATTCGGTCGCCGAACAGATCTATCGTTAGGTCTTCTTCGTTAAAATCCTTCCCCTCTTTTATTTGGGCCGCCGCTGATTGCAGGTGGCGAATCCAGTGAAGGTCGGTAGGAAGTGCCGCGATACTGCCCTTGGTATAGGCTTCGGTGAGCTTTTGCTCGTTGTAGTGGAAGCTCGCGGCCAGTCCTCGCTCGGCGTAGTCATGCATTTCGTGGGTGCGGATCTGGAACTCCACAGCCTGGCCAGTTTTAGTAATGATGGTGGTGTGCAGTGATTGGTAGCCGTTAGGCTTTGGTTTAGCAATATAATCTTTAATACGATCTACCATCGGCTCGTACAGGCTGTGCAGCTCGCCCAGTACCAGGTAGCAGTCGGCCACATCGTCCACGATAATACGCAGGGCCATCAAATCATAAATGTCATCAATATTAGGGACGCGCCGCAATTTTTTATACAAGCTGTAGATACTTTTCACGCGGCCGTCAATTTGGTGGGGCACGCCTTCGGTGGTCAGGTGTTTATCTACCTCGTTTTTCACGGTGCGCAGTTTGCGCTCACTCTTTTTCAGGCGGCTGTCCATCAGGGTTTTTGTCTTTTCAAACTCACTGGGCGATAAGTAGCGGAAGCTCAGCTCTTCCAGCTGCACACGCACGCGGCCCATGTTTAGCCGGTCAGCAAGGGGTGCAAATACCTCTATGGTTTCGCGGGCAATCTTTTTTTGCTTGGCCTCACTTTTATGCTGCAGGGTTTGCATATTATGCAGGCGGTCGGCCAGCTTGATGATAATCACGCGCACATCTTGGCCCACGGCAATCAAAAGTTTCGTCAGGTTGTCGCGCGTACTTGGCAGGTAGCTTTCGAGGTCGCGCATACCGCTACGCGCCTGGCTCACCTTAGTCACGCCATCTACTAGAAAGGCGACATCACGGCCAAATAGCTCCTCAATTTCCTCTAGGGTGGCATCAGTGTCTTCTACAGTATCGTGCAATACACCGGCAATTGCCGAATCGATGTCCATGCCCCACTCGATGATGCTCACTGCTACCGCTAGTGGGTGCGTAATGTAGGGTTCGCCGCTTTTACGCGTTTGCCCGTCGTGCTTTTCGGTAGCATAGTTGATGGCATGCTCCAGTAGCACTATCTGCTCCGGGGTATAGTGCTTACTGGCAGCCTGTAGCAACTCACGCTTATGCATACTTATATTGTACCCTATACCCCTAAAAGTAATAAGGGGCATCAAAGCTATAAATAAGATAAAAAGTCAATATATACCGCTAGTCTATCAGTAGTGTATAATTTACATTAAACAGCTAATGCTAAAAGAGGGTGAGATGAGTTCTATACGAGTAGCAATCAATGGGTTTGGCCGCATTGGCCGCAATGCCTTTAAAATCGCGTTCGACCGCGACGACACCGAAGTGGTGGCAATTAACGACCTAACCGACACAAAAACACTGGCGCACCTGCTGAAGCACGATAGCAGCTATGGTACCTACGCGCACGAGGTAGGTTACGACGATACGGGCATTACCGTAAACGGTAAGCACATCGCGGTACTGGCTGAAAAAGAGCCAGCCAACCTGCCATGGA